>CAYXKM010000198.1:0-19255 GCA_964465665.1 uncultured Woeseiaceae bacterium | reverse complement strand
TTTTCGGCACGGAGTCCACCGGGTACAGGCTCTGGTCGGGGTACATCTGGCCGGCGCTGTTGCCATCGCCGGCGACCTGCCAACCTGAGCAGTAGATGGCTTTGAGACCTGCCTGAACTTCCTGAATGGCCTGGTTGCCGGTCATCGCGCCGAGGGCGCACAGGGGTTTTTCCTGGTTGACCAGGCGCCAGAGCTTTTCAGCGCCAAGGCGTGCCAGGGTGTATTCGATCTGCACCGTGCCGCGCAGCTTCACCACGTCGGCAGCACTGTAGGCCCGTTCCACGCCCTTCCACCGCGGGCTGTCGGCCCATTCCGCCTCCACGGCACGGATCTGCTCTTTTCGCTTCATGTCTCATTCCTTTGTGATCAAAGATCCTTCCGGACCGGCCACTTGACAGGCATAATACCCATAGGTAGAGAATAATTTCACAGTGAAAATTTTACACTGTTAATTTTACAAGGTAAGCCGATGTCGACCAGCCAGGGTCTCCTACGCAAAGCGCACTTTCTGGGCACCAAGATCCGCAGCCAGCGCAAGCGCAACCAACTGACGCTCGAGGACCTGTCGGTCCGCTGCATGCAGATCGACCGCGAAGCGGCGCCGTCAGTGTCCTACCTTTCGATGATCGAAAACGGCAAACGCGTGCCCTCCGAAAGGCTGATGCAGGTCGTGGCAGACATATTCCAGAAGGACCTGGCCTGGTTCTTCGACGAAACCCTGGATGACGTTTCCATCGAACCCGAACCCCGAGTCGGCGGCATCCACGGCATGCCGCTGGAACCTGCTTTCCTGTTTTCCATCGGGCATCTGCAGACGGCCATACCCGAATTGCTGGCGCAGACCGGCACTACCGGGCGGCAGTTTGCGCACCTCCTCATTCGCGCCCACCAGGAATCCAACCAGAATCGTTTTCCGGATCTTGAACGCGCTGCGGAGAGCGTGGGCCAAAAACAATTCCCCCTGAGCGACAGCGACCTGTTCGGCATGGCCAGGCACGTCGGGCTCAAGGTTCGCTGGTTCGACAAACCCGCGTTCAGGGACCGGCGAAATGCGGAGAATCCGCTGAACACGCTGGTGCGATCGTTTTACGACGCGCCGGACGTCGTGTACCTGAACCGGCAACTGGAGAAACACCAGGGCCGAATCAAGTACGATCTTGCCAATCACATTGCGCATCGCATCCTGCACGACGGCGACGGTGCCCGCTCGATGCAGATCACCGGCGACCAGCTCTCCGGCCGCCGTTTCGAAACGGAATCACCCAACATGGATGCCAGAGACATCCTGTATGCCTGGCGGGATTTCGAATGCAGCTACTTTGCCGCTGCGTTGCTCGGGCCCAAAGCGCCGTTCCGCCAGTTCCTGGCACGGCATGCGTATGCAATGGATGTCGGCAACAAGGTGGAACTGTCGACGACGCTCATCATGCGTCGCATGTCGAGCGTGTCACCCTACCGACACTGGCATTATTTCGATGCCTACCCGCCGGGCAACCTGCGCGCGGTGTACCGCGGCAATGGTATCCCGCTGCCTTGGGGAAACATGCGCATGGTGAGCGATCCCTGCCGGCACTGGGCTGTCTTTCGTATGCTGAACAGCAGTTCCGACAAACCGTCTGCGCAGATCTCCATCCTGCGCAACGGCGAAGATGCGCGTCTGTATTGCTGCGAGTCGATCCGCAGCCGCGACCCGGCCGGAAATCGCCACGTCATCTGCGGCGGGGTCGACCTCGCGCCGGCGCTGAATGCCCAGGGCATCGATGCCGGCGAGGTGATCGGGCAGATCGAATCCGCCTGCAACCGGCGCGGTGGAACCGCACCGATTCCGGCGGAAGCGCGGCGGAGCCTCGAGACGGTCAGCAAAATCCTGAATATCGGCTGGATTGCCGAAGGTGCGGCAAAGGATGCCAGCATCATCTGCCCGCGAAGTTCGACCTGCCCTCGCGACCGGCATTGCCTGGGCCGCGCGGCACCGCGCCAGCAGGAAAAGATCGCGACGATACGCGAGGAGATCAGGTCACATATGTAGGATCGAGCCATGCTCGCGACCCTTTACTGAGCCACCAATTGACGCCTGCACCCCACCGAAGGGGCCGCTCTCACTTAAGGGAAATGCGCTCGAGCGGCCCCTTCGGTGCGATGCAGGCAGCGACGATCTGCGGCCTGCGTTCCACAGATGCCGGCGACGCTTTGCAAGCCGGCGGCGTGCCGGCATGCCGTTTGAGCGCATTTCCCTTAAGCGAAAACGGCATCCGGCGCGGTGGCGGCGGATGAGGAAACTTGGCAGTGCGATCAGGCCGGGAAGAAATCGATCGGTTTGGTCGTGGTGATGGGCTCGACGTCGCGCGCTTCAAAGCGGAACATGCGCACGCGCTGCACCAGCTTCTGCTCGAGATCCGGGTCACCGAGTTCGCTCGATATCACTTCGCAGAACGTGACTTCGCCGGACGGTGCTATCGTCAGCCGCAACACGAGCTTGCCTTCCAGCGTCGGATCTGCCCGCAGCGCACGATTGTACAGTGCAAAAATCGCACCCTTGTTCTTGTCGAACACGAGTTCTATTTCTTCGCGACTTCGCGATGCTTTGCCGCTTTCGCCGGTGCGGCGAGCCCCGCCGGCCGACTGCCCTACGGCGGCGACCGGACTCTCGACCTGCGAGGTCGTGCGGCTGGCAAGCCCCGATCCGCCGGTATTGCGGCTCATGCTGGTGGTGTTGATGCCACTGCTGGCCGTGCCGGCCTTGGAAGTAATCATCGAGCGTTCGTTACGGGCTGCCTGGCCGACCGACGCCGTCAGCGGCCGTTCGTCTGCCAGTTTCTCCAGCACATTGCTGTCGGCAAGCGCCGCCAGGTCTTCCGTGAACGGCAGCAATGCTGCCTGCGCCTGCTCGCGCGCAACTTTTTGCGTGTCGATCGGTTCGGGTTCCGGTTTCGGCGGCTCCGGTTGTTTCTCCACGACTTTCTCGGGTTCGGGTTCCTTGATCGGATCCTTGATCGGCTCCGGTACCGGTTCCGGTTCCTTGACCTTTGGTGGCGGAGGCGGCGGCTTCTGTTCCAGCAACAGTTTCGCAATACGCGGCGGAATTTCCTCGACCGCATTCGGATCGACGGCAGGTGTCGGCAGGAACGGCCACACGACACCCAGGAAAAACAGGACAGCAAATACGATCGCGAGCAGCCGCCGGAACTTCTGCTCCTGGCCCTCGGCGCTGCTCCATGGCAGCTCGTATTCTCTGTAATAAGGAATGTCCAATCCGTAACTCCTGAATCTGTTCCCTGTTTCCCTGCTGCCGTTGCCTGTTACCGGGCGACGCTGAGCCGGCTTGCCTCGTCAAGCTTGTCCGAACTCTTTTGCAGCACGGCGAGCGAAATCTGTCCGTATTCCGATTCGGTGCAGGTCGCCATGACTTTCTTCAACAGGCGATAAGGAATGTCCTTGTCGCCCATGATCGTCACTTCACGACCGATGATGTCGTCCTGCGCTTCCTTCCGCAGCACCCGGTCGTTCTGCGACAGCAAGGCCTGGCGCAACGCGGGAATGTCGTTGCCTTTCATCTTCATCACGTCCGCCACCTTGGCCACCGGCACGCCCTGAACGATGATGTCGTCATCGCCGATCAGGATCACCACCGATTCCTTGGCTTTCTCTTCGGCTATCGACTCGGGAAGCTGGATGTCCTTGGCATTGGGCAAAACCTCGACGTCAGAAGAGTTCACGAGCAGGAAGAACACGAGGATCGTGAAAATATCCATCAGCGACACAAGGTTCAGCCCACCACCCAGCCGGCTCCGCTTGTGATGCCGATCCATACGTTTGGCGCGCTTGGACTTGACCATGGCTCAGGCGCCTCCGTCCACGACCGGCGCGTCGCCGATCGAGATGTCGGGAAACAGGTCCCTGCGAATCACTTCCTGGTTCTCGATACTTTGTTCCACTCGCACCCGATCCATGACCTGCACCAGGGTGTCGTACGCGATATCCGCTTCCAGCAGGATCGCCGCATCGGTCTTTGCCGGGTATCGCATCTTGATATCGGCAAGCTTGGTGCTCAACGCCTCGAAATCGTAGCCCTCGACCGAATTCGGATAGACGCCCAGTGCGCCGACATTCCTGTCGCCGACTTCGATCTGTTCTTTCCTCACGGTAATTTCCAGCTGGAACGTCTGCTCTTGCGGATCGGCGGGCTCGGTAGAGGAGCCTGGCAGATTCAGTTCGAGAATCGCCAGACGCGAGAACACCGCCGTAATCAGCAGGAACGGAACCAGGATTACCATCAGGTTCATGAACACCGTGATGTTGAGTTCGGCCGTTGCGCTGTTCCGCCGACGACCGCCGCTGTGGCTACGAATCATTGTTTATGCACCGGAGGGCTTCAGCTGACGTTCGGTGATGGCATTCAGGAACTTGACGCTCGCCATCTCCAGGCTGTCGACGATCTGGTTGGTCTTGGTCTGCAGCAGGGCATGAATCAACAAAAGCGGTATGGCGACGATAAGGCCGAACGCGGTCGTGTTCATGGCGACAGAAATACTCGCCGAGAGCATGTCTGCCTTGTCCGCGGGGTTTGCATTCGACACGGCGGTAAACGCGGTGATCAGGCCGATAATCGTGCCGAGCAATCCCAGCAATGTTGCAATGTTGGCGAGCGTCGCCAGGTAATGCGTGCGCTTTTCAAGGCGCGGCAGCACTTCCATCAGGCTTTCCTCCATTGCTTTTTCGACGTCGTCACGGCGGCGTGCTGATTTCACGCGATACAAGCCGTAAGTCAGGATCGACGCGATGGCCGCTTTCGACTTACCGGTCAACGTTGCCGCTTCCTGGAAATTGCCAGCCTTGAGGTATGGCACGATCTTTTTCCACAGGTTGCGGTTACTGGCACCTGACATGGTGAGATACACCCAGCGTTCGACGGCGATTGCCAGGCCGAGGCCGAACACGATCAGGATCGGGTACATGAATACCCCGCCCTCCTGGAAAAAACGCACTATGGCGCCCAAAATGTCCATCTGATTACTCCTCTTGAAATCAAATCGCTTGCGTATCTACTCTGTCGTACCGCCGTACAGGTCGTTGTAGTAGTCGACCTGCCGCAAAAATTCCGTTCGGTCCACGGGCGCCATCACTTCGTCGAGCAACGTATTGACCGGCTTGCCGGTCAGCTCGCCCGGATCCGACTTTTGCCAGGGCACGATGTACAGAACTTTCGGCAATTCCTGGTTGCCGGTAATTTCCGTACGGCCGAGCTCCAGCCGATCCATTACCCGTTCCCCATCCGACTCGCGCCGGATATCCGCCGACAGCACTGCTGAGGGCACGCCGGGCTCGAGTGCATCGCGCTCGCTGGCACGGTCGCTGACTGCTGCGTCTGTCTGTGCCTTCGTTGCCTCCGCGGGGACCGCGGATTCCGGCGCGACCGCCTCCTGCGCCTGCGTAACGGCGCCGGCGACAAGCAATAATCCCGCGAGTATCCAATTCATACCTGTCACTCCGTCACATTTGCGGTTCTTTGTGCACTAACGAGCCGCCGTTTGAGATCCGCAATCCACTTTGTGACCTGCTCGTCGTCGCCACCGAGTTCCTGGTAACGTTCGAAATGCTGCAGTGCGAGATCGAGTCGCTGCAGGTAGAGTTCGTTGAGGACGCCCAAGTTGTAGTGTGCCAAGGCGTACTCAGGATCCGCTGTGACGGCCTTCATATATGCCGCTTCGGCGTCCGTGAACCGGCCCTGGCGGCGCAGCAGCATGCCGAGCTGGTTCAGTGCCGCCGGATGTTGCGGATCGAGTATGAGTGCATCGGTGAGGCTGTTCTCGACCGCTTTGTCGTTGCCCTGGCCCGCATAAATGATCGCAAGGTTGACGTATGCGCCAGCAAAATCCGGGTACTGCAGCAGGAACTCCTTGAAGCGCAGCTCCGCATCGAGCACGTTCCCGGCAATCATGGCACTCACCGCCTGCTCGTAAAGACTCTGTGCTTTCGGCGGAACTTCACGCACGATGCCCGATTCGGCATTGGCGCGTTGCGCCTGGCCGGACTGTTTCGCCTGCTTTGGTCCCGAGGCGCACGCCGAGAGCACGACGCTGCACGCGATCACGAGCATCGCAGTGCCAGAGCGATTGCATCGCTGCTCAATAAAGCGCTGTAACCACATTCTCGCTGCGCTCCAGTTTCGCGTATCGGGCCGGCAACAAGGTCGCCAGCGCATCAAAGCTTCGCTTCACCCACTCGTCGTACACACCGTCCAGCGTGCGGTTGGCATTCGTCTCATAAAGCTCGATGGCTTTTTCCTCGAATGGAAAAGTCTGTTCTTCGAGCAGGAGGTCGTATTCGTCGAGTGCCGCCGCATCCAGGCTGCCCGGACGCTCGGACTCCATCAGGTCCCTGCTGAATTGCTGGTAAACCTCGCCGAGACGAAAAGTCGCTGCCGTGGTGACTTCAGCGACCCCGTAGTCCGCGGCGTCGCCATACACTTTCAGGACTTCTTCCATCAGCGTCTTCTTTAGCTTCATGCTGTCCGCCAGCGGCTGCGTGATCTTCAGTTTCATGAAGCGATATCGCACCGGTTCCGCCAGCTCCAGCGAGGCTTTGGCTGCCAGGTACCGGGTCCGTTCGGTCCGCTGCGCGCCGGCAGTCGCATCGACGCGTATAACTTCAGCAAGCATCAGGTCGCGCGCGCGGGTGTCGCCGCTCATTTCGGTGATTTCCAGCAACCGGAAGCGCGCTTCGATCGATTCGACGATCGGATCGGGATACCGCTCGACGATATTTTGCAACACCCGCTGCTCCGCAACGGTCTGGTTCGCTGCCTTGTACAACTCCGAGGCCTTCCACAAGGCTTCTCGTTTTACGTCGTCAGTGCTGTCCGGGTCGGCTGCGATGCGTTCGAATTCACCGGCCGCTTCGGCTCCCCGGCCGGTTTCAAGATAACTGACCGCAAGTTTCTGCGTGATGTCGTCGACATACTCGCTGTCCGGATAATTGCGACGAAAGTCCTCGAGCACCGTGGTGGCCCTGCCCCAGGCTGCCATATTGATCAATACTGCAGCCGCATCGTACTCGGCGGTAGCGCGAATCTTCGAATCGGGAACGGCTTGTCCAAGGCGCGTGAAGTGAGCGACTGCAGCATCGAGTTCGCCGGCATCGCGTGCCAGTTCACCCTGTTTGTATATCGACGAAGCAATACGGTCCTTGATTTCCTGCTGCGCGGCCTGGTCCTCCGGGGGCGTGAAAATTCTCAGCTGGTAATAGGATGTCTCTGCGTCCGCGAATTTCTGCAGATCGAACTGCGAATGAGCGATCACCGTCCACGCCGTGCGCGCCTGGGATACCTGTACCGGTGGTTCCTTGGTCACGACCGCCTGGCCGACAGCTATTGCCAGGTCGAACTGGCGCTGTTGGAACAGGTCCTCGGCTATCGTCGTCAGCACGGCGCCGGATTCGGGGTGCAGCGGATAGGTCTGGGCAAAGCGCAGGCCGCTGTCGAGATAGCGCTGGTGCCAGTCGGCTCTTGCTTCGTTCCTGAGCGTTTGTTCGTGCGCTCGATACGACAGAATCGCGGCATAGGCCGCTTCGCCGGAGTGCTCGTGCAGCGGATAGTCGTAAGCCGTTTTCTCGTACTCTTCTGTTGCGAGGTCGAAGTCCTGACTCTCGAAGAGGATTTCGGCGAGCAGGAAATTGGTGTTGGCCGAGTCGGCCTCACCCGGGAAATAGTTCAGGTACTTGCGATACCAGCGCGCTGCTTCCTGATAGTCGCTGCGTTTACCGTCCCTTTGCGCTTCGGCATGGTAGTACTGCGCGAGGTCGGTCAGATTCGCTTTCAGGTGAGCGGCTACAGCCGTATTTTGTTCACGCGGGTTCAATACCCAGAACGGGCTGTCCATGCCGTAGCGCTCGACAAATGCTTTCTTGCCGTCCAGTACCAGCGTGGGAAAGCCACCGAGCTTGTAGGCTTCGATCGATTCGACCTGCAACAACGGCGCTTTCGGGTGATTCGGATCCTGCTTGACGAACACCTCGTAGGTACCTGCCGCATCGACAAACCGTTGCTTCTCCAGGTACAGGTCACCAAGGTTCATGAAAATGACGTAGCCGTACTCCGGATAGCCACGTTGACTCAGGACGCTGGCAATGCTGTCCGCGCCGTCCATGTACGAGAAACTGATGCTCAGGACGCGAAACGTGTCCTCGACGATTTCCCGCTCGGCGCGGCTGAGTGCGGCAAGTCTTTCGTCCCCGTCCTGAATCTCGACGCCGGAAATTTTCCGGTCCAGCAGTTCGAAAAACGGTTGCAGGCTGTCCTCGTGCATTGCCAGTTTGAAATGGGACCAGCCGAGTTTGTAAAGCGCTTGCTCATAGAAACGTGAGGCATCGCCGGTGGAGACGACACTCCGGTACGCTGCCTCGGCTGCGCTGTAATCTTTGCCCAGGAAAAGCATTTCTCCGCGACGGAATTGCACTTCGTCGATCAGCACCGTTCCCGGGTATCTGTCCACCAGCTCGTTCAGTACCCGCAGAGCATCGTCATTCTTGCCCGCGATCTCGTACGCGCGCGCCAACTGGTAAAGTACGGTGTCGTTGCGGCGATAGTCGGGATACGTTTCGAGCAACTGATGGAAGAGCGCGGTCGCACTCTCGTAACCCGCCTGATCCAGTGACTCGATGTTGCTATGCAACTGCGCGGCTTCGCTGGCTTCGAGTTCCAGGTCCGCAAGCCGGCGCATTGCTTCGGCACGCAGCTCCGGGTCGTCCGACACCAGGTCGAGAAAAGCCCGGTAGTTTTCCCGCGCTTTGTCGGAACCGTTGACGATCAGTTTCCCCGGCCTGACTTCCACAGCCTTTTTATCCAGGCTCTTGATCGTGTCCTTTTCCCTGACGTCCGCGGCCGCAACCGTGGCGATGCCGCAGGCCGCAAGCAGGCAGGCGGCACCTTGCACCGTGAAGGAGATCATTTCGATGCCTCGCCCACGGTCGATGAGAGGTCGTAAATCGCGGCGAGCGCGAAGCGTGCCTGTACCGTATACGTGTCAAGGCGCTGTTTCTGTGCCTGCAGCTCGTCCACGGCAATGGACTGCAGGAAAGCGCGCTGCATCGCCATCGAGCCA
The DNA here is from genome assembly GCA_964465665.1 of uncultured Woeseiaceae bacterium. Lineage (GTDB taxonomy): Bacteria > Pseudomonadota > Gammaproteobacteria > Steroidobacterales > Woeseiaceae > JAKEGN01. Next base: position 10,157 of record CAYXKM010000198.1, on the reverse strand, counting down.
TCCACACGATCGAGCAATACACTGATTTTCGGATCGAGTCCGTCTATGCGTTGATTGAACTCGGCGAACAGCAGTGGTTCGGTACGGATCGACTCATCCACCTGGCGTCGTGCGCGTTGCGTTTTGACCAGGGCCTCGCCGCTCTGGCGCAAGTTGCGCCGTATCAGAGCGGCGCGAACCTTGAATTCCCTGTCGAGATCCCATTGCAGGACGCCTTTCAGCAACCGGATCTTGTGCCGAATTTCCTCGGCCTCCGGGATATTTGCCTGCAGGGCAGGATTTCGTTCCATGGCGGCGATCTCGCCCCAAAGCGAAAATTCGCGGGTAGTCGCCAGCGCCAGCGAATCGTTACTCATTTCGATGCTGTCGAGGCGCGCGTCGAATTCGAGTTTGCGCTGCACCATGCCGTCGAGATCGGCATTCGCAAGACTCTCTTCGGCTCGCGGCAGTCTCTCGTAGTATGCGATTTCGCGCGTATCGAGCATGCTGCGGAAAACCCCGACGCTCTGCTGCCAGCCCTCGAGGTTTCGCAGCAGGTAGGCCAGGTCCCGGTAGTTTTTCAGCCCTTCCTGGAAGCGGTGTGTTGCCAGCAAGTGATACAGGTATCGCGATTCCGCGCCTTCCGGCAGTTCCTCGACTTTCCAGTGCCAGCCGGTCGTGCCTGCCGCGTCCTGGGACAGGAACGCGTCGAGCAATTCACCCGACTCGATTTTTTCGATCGTGTTGTCGATTCGCGAAGTTTCTTCGTAGAACGCTTCGATTGCGTTCAGGTAATGGTCGGCTGCCTGGCTGATCGAATCGAGCTTGGCCATGGCGTAGGGTATGGCGAGCAAGGATTCCTGTACTGCGGGATCGAGCAGGTTGCGCCCGCGCAATTCCATCCACGGCACCAGCGCCCGCTGGTAGTTGTCGATCTCGGCGTCGGCCCAGCCGACGCCCAGCAACGCTTTGTTGGAGAACGGCCCGGACAACCTGACGCGCTGCAGAACGGGTTTCGCGGCCAGCGGCTGGCCGTCCTGCAGGTATGCATAACCCAGTGCAAGGTTGGCCTTGTCACGAAGCGAGCTGAGTTCTTCGTTGTAGGGATTCAACCTTCCGAGTTCGTCGAGCATTCCGACCGCGGAATTGACCCGGCCGCTGCGCACCATCGCCACGCTCAGGTTGTACCTGGCGTAGCTCGCCCATTCGTTCTTGCCTCGCCAGGCGTTCAGTACCTCGATTGCCTGGTCGTGCCGGCCCTGGTCGATAAGGATCTGGGCCTTCAGCATCTGGCGCTCGGGTTCGAGTTCCGGCGGCAATTCGCTTCGAATATTTGCCAGCGCCTGCTCGGACTCGGCCAGATAACCGCGCTGCAACCAGATCTTGGCGAGGAAAAACCAAGTGCGATCGCGAATCTGCGGATCGACATTGTCGGCAAGAAGGCGTTCGAAAATCCCGGCGGCCCGCAAGTGGTGGCCGTACGACAGGTACAGGCCACCGAGGAGCAACTCCGCTTCCGCATCGTGATTCGGCAGCCGGGTCTGGCTCTGTGCCGCCATCAGCCGCACGATGGCCGGAAAAAAGTCTTCCTGATAGAAATAAAACAGCACTTCGCCGTAGTGCGGGTCTTTGACGACGGTGGGCTTTTTCTTCTGATCGCCTGCTGCGTGCGCTTCAGGTGTCGACACTGCGACAGCGAATACGAGCCATGAAATCAGACAGATGACGCGGCAGGCAATCAAGGATCACTCCCATTCCCTGATGATGAACTCCGGTTGCTGTTTGGCGGCGCGGTCGCTGATCTCCATTTCCACGTACTTGGCGCCGATGCCCTTGTTGAATGTCATGGTCGCGCCGCGCCGGTAGTCTCGTACGTGCGGTCCCTTGCCAGTGAATACTGCAATCAGTTCGTGGTCGCCTACCTTGAGGTTTCCCATGTGCACGCGATGCACGCCACCGCGCAGCAATGCGCCGGCCTCGCGTTCGGTATACAGGTAGTTGGCCACTTCCTTGCCGTCAATCTGCAGCGAGACGGAATCCAGTTCGAAATACTCGCCGACATCCATCGAGATGAAAAACGCGACCTGGGAGTTCGCCGGAAACAGCAGTTCTTCCTCGAGCAGAAACAGGTCCCGGTTGAGGTCAAGAACCTCTTTCTTCAGTGATTGCACATCTTCGTCGAGACTGCGGAACTGTCCGGCTGACTGCGCTGCCGCCGCCTCCCCTGTAACCGTATTGGCGACGACTGCGTCCTGGTCGAGGATTGCAGAGCTCTGTGCCGATGCCACCAGCATGCCTGCCAGCCAGACGATGGCAATTGCCGATGCGTTTTTGAGCATTCGGTTTCTGATGGCTGTCACTTCAACTCTCCTGCTGCCTGCCGGCAGCTCCTGCTACTCCCTCAGGAGCGATCGGACCTGGGTCAGGTAATATTCTTCATAGCCGGGTTTGTAGCCGTGATGCACATAGCGAACCGTCCCGGCACGATCGAGTATTACGGTGACCGGCATCGCCTCGACCTGGTAAAGCTTGCTCACAGCCTTGGTCTCATCAAAGAGCACCGGAAAACTCACACCGAGGTCCTCGACCATTTGCATGGCGCGGCGCGAATCGTCATCGATGTTGACACCGAGCAGCCGGAAGCCAACTCGCTGGTACCGGGTGTGCAGCTCCTCGAGGAGCGGCATTTCCTGCTGGCACGGGCCGCACCAGGTAGCCCAGAAGTTGATCATCACGACTTCGCCGCGGTATTCGCTGAGGCGCAGGTTTTCGCCGGTTGCACTTTTCAGCGCGAAGTCCGGCGCCGGCTGTCCAGTCAGTCCCGAAGAAGCAAGACTGCCGAGCGCGAAGATTCCGAGAAATGCTCCAAGCACTGTTGGTTTTAGTCCCTTCATGATCCTCTTCCTTGTAATCCTCAGTCGGCCTGCCTGCCGCGCGGACATCCGCGCACGAAAACGGGCAGCCGTTCCAGGTCACCCATAACAGCCTGTCGTGGCATCTGATCGATTGCGAATCGCTGCAAAGGCAGCCTGCACTGCAGGCCGCATGGCAGAAAGGAATTTCGCCGCTGCCCATAGCGGCGACCGACGCCGGATTCCCGCATTGAATGGTGACAGCGGGGGCCCATTGATAGCCGTGATGATCGTCACAAATGGCCGGTCCGGGGTGAACATAATTGCCTGTCTCTTGTTCAGCGACAGGAAAGGTCGCGTTTGTGCGACAGGAGAGCAGATTATCGAGTGTCGTCAGCCGCTTCTGTTGCTTCCGGTGGCTGCAGCCCGTCCGAATAAAAAAGCCGACCGTCCGCATCGATGACGATGCCCTCGTAATCGGGAAGAGTTGCAATCAGCTTCAGGCCCTTGTCTACGCCCATGACGAAAACAGAAGTCGACAGGGCATCGGTAATCACGGCATCGGGTCCTACTATGGTGGCGCTGTGCACGCCGTTCGCCGGCTCACCGGTGGCCGGCTGGATGATATGGTGATAGCGCTTGCCGTCTTCCTCGAAATAGCGTTCATAGTCACCGGACGTGGAGATCGCTTCATCGACCAGCGGTATGCTGATTGCGACCTCACCTTCCTTGCGCGGATCGCGGATGCCCACCATCCACGGGTCGCCGCGCCGGTCGCCGAGGAGCCTCGAATCGCCGCCGGCGGTAACGATCCCGTTACGCACTCCGCGCAGTCGCAGCAATTCCACACACTGTTCCACCGTGTATCCCTTGGCGATACCACCAAGATTGATGCGAACACCCGGTTGCAGGAAACTCACCGTGTTCTGCAGTGGATCCGCCTGCACCAGCCGGAAGTTGATTTTCGGCAGTTCCTTCTCGATCGTTGCGGCATCCGGGCGCCGGTGTTCCCTGAAGTCGTAGTGTTGGCCAACGCTGTCATAAGTGATATCGAAAGCGCCAAGCGTCAGTATGGACATGTCCAGCGAGCGCAGGATGAGTTGCGTCAGTTCCTGACCGGCATCGACCGGACCTTCGGCAGCTTCGCGATTGATCAGGGAAATCCGGCTGTCCTCGACATAAGTGCTCATCAGCTGATTGATGCGTTCGACTTCCGCAAACACGGCCTGCAGGGCCTCGTTTCCGGCAACCGGATCGTCATGCCAAAGGTAGACGCTGATTTCCGTGCCCATCATTGGCCTTGAGTCGCCGAACCATTCGGCAGCGGACGGCGTTGAAAACGCTGCCAGGACAAGCAGCACGCTCACTAGTGTTGGCGTGGGCCAGGGTTTATCCTTGCTGCCACGCTGAATCACCGGGGAGGTGGGTTGTGACGTCATTTCTGATATTCCTGGCGGTAATCGTTGCGCTGGCGTTGTACGTGATCGGTATCTACAACAATCTGGTCAACTCGCGCAACCGTGTGAAAAACGCCTTCGCGCAGATCGACGTGCAATTGACCCGTCGTCACGATCTGATCCCGAACCTAGTCGAAGCCGTCAAAGGCTACATGAAACACGAGCGTGAGACACTCGATGCGGTCATCAGAGCGAGAAATTCTGCGGTTTCGAGCCTGGACATTGCCAAGAGCGACCCGTCGAATGCCGAAGCAATCCAGAAACTCGGTGCGGCGGAAGGCGCGCTCGGCAGCGCCCTCGGTCGTCTTTTCGCCCTGTCGGAAGCCTATCCGGATCTGAAAGCCAGCCAGAACATGATGCAGTTTCAGGAGGAACTGGGCAGCACCGAGAACAAGGTTGCATTCTCACGCCAGGCCTTCAACGATGCGGTGCTTGCCTACAACAATGCCGTGCAGAATTTCCCGAACAACATCATTGCCGGCATGTTCCGCTTCGATCCCGCATCGTTTCTCGACATCGAATCCGAAGAGAAGCGAAAGGTGCCGACTGTATCGTTTACCTGACAGGGGCGCCGGTGAATTCGTCTACGGCATCATGAACGCTCCGGCGTTGTCGTGAATTTCTTCGATGCACAGGACAACGCACGCCGTGTAACGCGGTGGCTGGTCATTGTATTTGTCATTGCGACAGTCCTGATCGTCGCCGGCGTCGCGCTGGTGGTTGGCGCGGCAACGCTTGCGATCAATGCAGGCCAGTCGGGCATCAACCTGCCGCTCATGCTGGTGGCGGCCGGGGTTGCGGTGGTTTTCATTCTGGGCGCAACCGCCTACAAGACCGCACACCTGGCCCGAGGTGGCGGCCAGGTTGCCATCGACATGGGCGGCACGCTGGTTGCGCCGGACATCAACGACCCGCTACGCCGGCGCTTGCGCAACGTCGTCGAGGAAATGGCGATCGCCTCCGGCCTGCCGGTCCCGGAAATCTATGTGCTCGAAGCGGAACAGGGAATCAATGCGTTTGCAGCCGGATTCGCGCCAAGTGACGCGGCCGTTGCCGTCACGCGCGGCATGCTCGAATCACTCGACCGCGACGAACTGCAGGGTGTCATCGCACACGAGTTCAGTCACATCCTGAACGGTGACATGCGACTGAACATCCGGCTCATGGGCGTGCTGTTCGGCATCATGGTGCTGGGCCTGATCGGTCGGACGGTGTTACGCAGCAGCTCCCGGGTCGGGTTCGCGTCGAGCCGGCGCGGCCGCAGCCAGCCCGTGGTGTTGCTGATTGGCCTGGGTCTCACGATCATCGGCTGGATCGGCGTTCTGCTGGCTCGAATGATCAAGGCCGCGGTGTCACGCCAGCGCGAGTATCTCGCCGACGCCTCCGCCGTGCAGTTCACTCGACAAACGAACGGCATCGCCAACGCACTGAAGAAAATCGGCGGTTACGCCGAGCACTCCTATATTCGAGCGGTAGACGCCGAGGAGATCAGTCACATGCTGTTCGCCGGCGGGATCGCGCGACTGACTTCGCTGTTTGCCACGCATCCGCCGTTGGCCGAAAGAATACGCGCACTCGACCCGTCGTTTCGCGAAAACGATTATCCGACCGAGCGGAGTGTGCAGAGACCAGATCTCGATCTTGCGGCACAAAACACGGGCCTTGCGGCCGGAGTGACTGCCGCGTTGGCGGCGGGCAGTGCCGCCGGTGTGTCCGCGTCCATCGGCAACACCATCGGAGATCCGCAGGCTCAGCACGTCGAATTTGCGCAGAAACTGCGTCGCTCGGTACCTGCGGATCTGTACGATGCGGCGCATTCCCGCGAGCTCTCGCTGTTGCTTGCGGTGGCGCTGGCAATGCACCCGACCGCGGCCGTAGCTGCACGTCAGGCACGCAGCGTGCAGGAAATGCTGGGCGAAGAACGCGCCGCGCTGGTGTCGCGATTTCACCGCGAGCTTACCGAAATCGGTCCCGCCTACCGTTTGCCGCTGCTGGAAATCTCGTTCCCGATGCTCAAATTGCGGCCGCTGGCACAACTGGAATTCCTGCAGCAACTGGTGCTGCGGCTGATAGAGACCGACGAAAAGATCGAATTGCACGAATTTTGTTACTACCGGATTCTCACGAGCCAGCTCGGTCAATCGATGAGGCCTGGGCGCAGGGGTTCGCGACGGCACGTATCGAAGAAAGCCATGCGCCAGGCCGCTGCAGAACTCATCCGGATCCTGGCGGCACAGGGTAACGACGACGCCGAAGACATTGAGCACGCGTATCGGGCCGGCATTGCGGAGTTCGGCAGCTGGGCCCGCGATCTTCAGGTTGAAGTCAAACCGGGGACGACCGTCGCCACGCTGGATGCAAATCTCGATGTGCTGGGAAGCCTCGGCTCCAAAGGCCGGCAACGCCTGGTGGCCGCGATCAGCCGTTGCATTGCGCACGATGGACGACTGAGTCTCGGGGAAGCCGAGCTGCTGCGCGCGGTGTGCGCCACCTTGAATTGCCCGCTTCCGCCGGTGCTTGCAGCCACCGCAGCCGGGGGCGATGGCGGGCCAAATAGCGTATGATTGTACCCATAGCGTTCCACCACATCGTCGTGGTCGGCGCTTGGGCCCTTTGAATCGACCTTTTGAGTTGACCCTTTGTGTTGACGATAGTATCGACGACAAAACCGACAACGGTATTGACGACCGTTGATATTTGTCCACCATTTTTTGGAATAAAATCATGCTTATACGCTTAGTTTCGACCCTGGTGACACTGGCGATGCTGGCGCTTGCGCCGGCCTATGCCGCGACCCAGCAGGAGCAACGCGTTGCCGATGCGACCGACGTACTCGACCAGCTTCTGCGAATTCCGGAACAGTCCATTCCTCCCACACTGCTGGCGCGCGCCTATGCAGTGGCCGTCGTGCCGAATGTCGTCAAAGGCGCGTTCGGACTGGGCTTTCGCCGTGGCAAGGGAATCCTTGTGGTGCGGAATTCCGACAATACCTGGAGCAATCCGGCGTTCATCGCTCTGACGGGCGGCAGCCTCGGATTCCAGTTCGGTGCGAACTCGACGGATATCATCCTGGTGTTCAAGACGCGCAAAGGTGTCGAGAACATTGCGAGCGGAAAGCTGACACTGGGCGCCGATGCGTCAGTGGCCGCCGGACCGGTGGGCCGGTATACCTCCGCAGCCACCGATATCCAGTTCAAGGCCGAGGTCTACTCGTATTCACGCAGTCGCGGTCTTTTTGCCGGCGTTGCGCTCGAAGGTGCCAGTGTGTCGATGGATCGAACATCGAACGCGGCGTTCTACGGTTCGTCGAGCACGACCCCCGAGCAGATATTTGCCAGTTCCGGCAATTCGGCACCGGCAGTCGCCAATAATTTCGTGCAGTTGCTGACAGCGCAGACACGCCGCCTGCCCAAACAGCCTGGAATGGAGACCGGAGTTGCCTCGAACAGCAGCCCGGACGGACGGTCCGTGCCGAGCCAGCCGAGCGTCAAGACCTACGGTATTGCGGACCCGGATGCCGGCAGCAACGTAGCCGACGATTCCGAGGATTTCTGAGCAGATAGCTTACGGGAAATTCGCAGTCCGGACCGTCGGCGGAATTACTGCGACTCGTCCTGGCGACGTTTGAGTTCCTCACGAATCGCTTCCAGGTCAGCTGGAGTTTCGGCAGGCGACTCCGAGCGAGGTTCGGCGCGTGTTTCGGTGCCTGCGTCGCCCGGTTCTGTTTGCGGGATGGGATGCACAGTGACTCCCGCCGCATTGCCGGCTGTCCCCGTGGTCGATCCGTCCGCTGACGTGGACGCCGGGTCTGCCGCTGTGCCATCGATGGGTGCCGCGTCGAACTGACCGAGGTAGGTGGCTTCGTCGAGCGAGCGTTGCGCTTCGGCAGCCCGTCGTCGGGCCTCTGCCGCCGCTTCCTGTGTACGGCGCAAGGCCTGGCGTTTTTGCTCTGACTGCGCTTCCAGTTCAGCTCGCCGCGCCTTTTCCTGGCTGGCGGCAATGCGGTTTACCGCATCGCGGGCATTCACACATTCCGCATCGTATTTCAGCTGCGAACGATTCTCGGCGCACCGAACCATGGTCGCCTCGAGCAGTATGGGATTCTCGACAAACTCGTCGACCGAGCGCGGCGGCAACTCCTTGGCACAGGCCGAGAGCAACAGCGGAATGCCCGCGAGAAATACGAATCGACTGTTCCTGATCATGATTGGCGTGTCGTCCAGCCGTGCTGCCCTGTTGGTTGGAAGTACAGGTCTGCGCCGGATAATAGCACCCCGATTGCACATAATAATGTGGCGAAGTTCGCACTTCTTCGCGGCAAACTCCAGCGGAAACAGCACCTTATATGGACCATCCGGAACAAAAGCGCGGCGGCGGTTTCGACAGCCTTCCTGATATAGTGGCGGCGCCATGAGCTACCCGAAATAGGATCGTGTCCGGACCCAGCCAGTTTCGCCTGTTGACTCAGCGGCGCTTCGCACCCTTTTTTGCCACCCAGTTCCTGGGAGCATTCAACGACAACGTCTATCGCAACGGCCTTATCATCCTGGTCACTTTCCAGGGCGTGCAGATTGCCGGATTGAACGCAAGCCAGCTGGCCAACGTAGCCGGCGCCTTGTTCATACTGCCGTTCTTCCTGTTCTCCGCCACCGCAGGGCAATTGGCCGACAAGTACGAAAAATCGCGACTTTTTCGTCGCATCAAGCTACTCGAAATCGTGCTCACGACGATCGCGGCGTTCGCTTTCATGGCGCGGAACTACCCAGCGCTGTTCTTCGTGCTGTTTCTGATGGGTTTGCAATCAACACTGTTCGGTCCGGTCAAATACGCGTACCTGCCGCAGCAGCTGGCCACGCACGAACTGATCGGCGGCAACGCCCTGGTTGAATCCGGTACTTACGTGGCAATCATTCTTGGATTGCTGGTCGGCGGCATCTCGGTCAGCCTCGACTTCGGAGGTCATGCCCTGGTCGCCTTTTGCCTCGTTTCCATCGCTGTTGGCGGTTACCTGGCGAGCCGCGCCATCCCGGCGACCCGCGCGGTCGACCCCGGGCTTCGCATCAACTGGAATGCATTCACCGAAACCTGGCGCATCATCCGGTTTGCACGCAAGGACAAGAGCGTGTTCCTGTCGATCATGGGAATCTCCTGGTTCTGGTTTTTCGGCTCTGCAATCACGATCCAGGTACCCGCGTACACGCTGGATATTCTTAATGGCAATGAGGAAATCACGACGATCCTGCTGGTGGCTTTTGCGGTCGGTGTCGGTGCCGGCGCGCTGCTTTGCGAACGCCTGTCGGACCACCGTATCGAACTCGGACTGGTGCCATTCGGATCCATTGGCCTCAGCCTTTTCGCCATCGACCTGTATTTCGCACAACCGATCCTGCATGCGACAGCCGTGTCTACGATCGGCGAATTTCTGACGCGTGCCGGAAGCTATCGGATACTGGTGGATCTGGCCATGCTGGGAGCTTTCGGCGGATTTTACAGCGTACCGTTGTACGCGCTGATCCAGGAACGGGCCGACCGAACGCATCTTTCGCGAATCATTGCCGCCAACAACATCATCAACGCGCTGTTCATGGTAAGTGCGGCAATCCTTGCACTGGCGATGCTCAACAGCGGCGTATCGATTCCCCAGTTCTTTGTCGTGCTTGCGCTTATGAATGCTGCGGTTGCGATTTACATCTATTCGCTGCTACCCGAATTTCTGATGCGTTTCCTCGTATGGATCCTGATCAACACGCTGTACAAGATGCATTCGCATGGCAGCGGCAATATTCCGAAAAGCGGACCCGCCATTCTGGTATGCAACCACGTGAGCTTCGTCGATGCCCTCATCGTCGGCGGATCGATCAGGCGACCG
>CAYXKM010000197.1:0-8672 GCA_964465665.1 uncultured Woeseiaceae bacterium | reverse complement strand
TACAACAACTCAAGTACCTGCTCGCAATTGCAGACAACGGCCTGAACATAACTGCCGCTGCCGAGCGCCTGTACACATCGCAGCCAGGTGTCAGCAAACAGCTCAAGTTGCTGGAAGAAGAACTGGGGCTGCAGTTGTTCACGCGAAAAGGCAAGAGTCTGGACCGTGTGACGGACGCCGGCTTGCGTGTCATAGGGCGTGCGCGAGTAATCATGCAGGAAGTCGAGCAGATTCGCAGCTTCGCTACTGAATATTTTCGTGAAGAGGAAGGCACGCTGTCGATCGGCACGACAAACACCCAGGCACGTTACGTGTTGCCGAAGATCGTGCAGGAATTTCGTCGTCGTTACCCGCGTGTGAATCTCAACCTGCATCAGGGGACGTCGGAACAAGTCGCCTGTATGGTGGCGGACAACGAAGTCGATATTGCCGTTGCTACCGGGAACAGTGATCTCTTCAGCGGATTGCTGATGATTCCCGGTTATCAATGGGACCGAAAGATTCTCGTACCAAAGAATCACGAGTTGACGAAGCTCGACAGGAAGATCTCAATCACTGACCTCGCCAAGTATCCGCTCGTCAGTTACGTATTCAGTTTTGGCGGTGATTCCGCACTGCACCGGGCGTTTGCGGGTCACGGCCTGAAACCTGACATCGTATTTACGGCGCGCGACGCCGACGTCATCAAGACTTATGTCCGGATGGGCCTGGGCATCGGAATCGTCGCCGGCATGGCGCACGAGAATGAGGACAACCGGGACCTGGTGGCGATAGACGCAACGGGTCTTTTCCCGCGCAGCACTACCTGGATCGGGTTTCGGCGAAACCAGACCTTGCGACTCTACATGATGGATTTCATCCAGCTGTTCGCACCGCACATTACACACACGCAGTTGCAGTCCATTGCCCAGGCGGAAAGTCAGCAGGAGATCGATTCGTTTTTCCGCCACGTAAAGCTGCCATTGAGGAATGGCTGTTCCACGGGTCTTTGCGTGGCCGCTTGAATCGAATCAGGCCGGCACTTTCCCGATTCAGTAGATTCGAATGCCGCCGTGGCGCTTGCGGCTGCGGTGGTCGGTCCACCAGAGAGCAGCCATAAAACCCGCCAGCAGACACACGCCCATCGCACCTGCAACCCATGAAATGGGCAGGCTGAACCGGGCCTGTTCGTAACGCCGTCGATAGCTGTTATTCTCGGAAACAGCTTGCTCCAGCGTGCCGGTGCTTTCGTCCAGGGCCGCCTGCTTTTCCGCAAGTTGTGCCTGCAATGACTCGATTGTCGCGGCCGGTGCCGCAAACGCTTTTTTCAGTTCGGCCATTTCCTGCTGCAGTGACTCCAGCGCCTGCTGGGTTTCGCTGACGACAAGTTTGGCAGGCTTGTCGAAGACCAGGTAGGCAACCTTGACGTACCCGGGAGTACCGTCCGGCAGCTGAACCTGAGCGTAGTTTCTGTCGCGGGAAATGATGTCCAGCTGCTGGCCACTGTCGAGGGTACGAAATGCCCTGTCGCTCGTATCGGCTGCGCGATGCAGTCCCAGCCTCAGATTGTCAGTGACATAGGCGGTCTCCGCCGACACGGACAGCGGAAACAGTATGCATAAACAGATTGCGACGCGCATTGCCAGATCTCCGTTGCATCATCGATTGGGGCAGAACTCCGGCATCACGCAAACGATTCGGCCGGCATTCGGCCGAAGTTTACTACAGCAGGTTCCCGGAATTTAGCTTTCGGCTGTCGCGCAACTGTCGCCAATCGCCGACGGCTCGACTCACCTGTCGTAAACCCATCTGAGCAAGGCTTCCTGTACCTCTTCACCGGAACCACGATGAACGTCGGTGTGATTTTGCAATGCAACGACAATGTATCGTCTGCCGCTCCTGCTTTGCAGGTATCCGGCGATGGCGCTTACATGGTCGAGTGATCCTGTTTTCATATGTGCCTTCCCTGTCAGCGGATTGTTGCGAAACCGGCGCGCAAGCGTGCCATCCAGGCCTGAGAGCGACAAGGATGACAGGTACTCGGGCATGAACGGGCTCGAATATGCAAAATGCAGCAGGTCCGAAACCTGTCTGGCCGTCACGCGCGCGTCACGGGATAACCCCGCCCCGTTATCCAGCCTGAGTGCGGGAGAACTGAGGTTGTGTGCGTCAAGCCATTGCTGAACGACGTCCCGGCCGCCCTGTTCCGTTCCTGGCGCACCGAGCGTCTCGGCAGCCAGTGTGTACAGCAGCTGCCGCGACATCACGTTGTTGCTGTGCTTGTTGATCATGGTAATGACGTCGGACAACGGCTGCGATTCGAATGTAAGGTAGGGAGTCGAGTCCGGCGGCACGACATGGTTCTTCCAGCTACCGGATATGCTGCCGCCCGACTCCTGCCAGATCGACTTGAACAAGCCGTAAGTGAACTCGTTATGCCCCAGTGCCGTGCGATCCAGCGCGTATGACTTGCAACCATCCGGAAAACGGCCGCTCAGAACAAAACGATCGTAATTCTCGTTCGGCGTGATCGTGATACCACGCTGGTAGCCATAGCAGCTGCCTTTGACCTGCGCGAGCTGATTGATCACCTGCAGGTTGTCCAGGGCCGGATCGAGAGTGACCCGCACTGCCCGCGAGGCCGGATCCGGCTCGAAGATGTAACGCACGACCTTGAAGTTCGTCAGCAACGCATTCGGATATACGTTGTATGCCCGGAGCGGTTCGCCATCGAAGCCTGCAGGGTCGGCTGAGTCGACGCTGAAGTAACTGTCGTCCAGCAGGAGATCGCCATCGATATGTTGTATACCGCTCTGCCGAATCTGTCGCAGCATCTGCCAGACACGCTCGGTTACGAGGAACGGATCGCCGTACCCTTTGAGAGCCAGATTGCCTTCCAGTCTGCCGTCCTGGACCTTGCCCTGCAGGTAGACCTCGGTTTTCCAGCGATAGGACGGCCCGAGCATGTCAATGGCAACCAGGGTCGTGAGCAGTTTGGCTACCGACGCCGGATTCCGCGGCCGGGCCTCGTTCCATGCCAACAGCGATTCGCTGCTGCCGACTTCCTGTATGTATATGCTCAGGGTATCGTCCGGAAGGTTTCGCACGTTGAGCACGCCGCGAACAGCGGCGGGAAGTTCGACGTTCGCCGCCGCCACTGCGTAGGACACCGCAATTGTCAATAACAGACTCAACGGCAACACGTGCCGGGAAATCAGACTCCGGGCTGGAACTCTCACGATCGACCTCTGCGTCAGTGACCTGAGCCAGTTTATTACCGGAAGCGAGGCACTTTGACCAGCACCACCTTCAGGCCGGGTCAGGCGGCTCGCGGCTTGCGTACCCCGAACTTGCGCATGCGATCGGCCAGTGTGGTCGGCTTCACGCCCAGTTGCTCCGCGGCACCACCGGGCCCGGATACCCGCCATTTTGCTTTCTTCAACGCTGCAACCAGATTCTTTTTCTGCAGGGCCTGAATTTGTTTCTCCGTGAGAACTTCGTTGTCGAGGTCTGCCGGAATCGATGAATCGGCACTGTTGGTGTCGCTGCTTCGTGGCAGTGAAAGATCCAGTCGCAAAACGTCGCCCTTGGACAGGATCACGGCGCGCTCTATGACATTTTTCATCTCGCGAACGTTCCCCGGCCAGTCATACGCCAGAATTTCCTGTCCCTGGCTCCGCGTCAGCTTGAGCTGTTTCCTGCCGAAGTCGTTGCAGGCTTCTTGCAGAAGATGCTGTGCAAGCGGGATGACATCTTCACGGCGTTTGCGCAGTGGCGGTACTTCGATCGGAAAAACACTGAGACGATAGAACAGGTCCTCTCGGAATTCGCCGTCAACCATGAGCTTCTCGAGGTTGCGATTGGTTGCCGCTATGACACGCACATCGACGGATCGGGTCTTGTCGTCGCCTACGCGCTCAAATTCGCTCTCCTGAAGAACGCGCAGCAATTTTCCCTGCAGTTCCAGTGGAATTTCCCCGACCTCGTCCAGAAACAGTGTGCCGCCGTCCGCAAGCTGGAACCTGCCCACACGGTCGCGGTGGGCGCCGGTAAACGCGCCTTTGACGTGGCCGAAAAACTCGCTTTCGAACAGTTCCTTGGGTATCGATGCGCAATTGACCTTCACGAGCGGGGCTGCGGCACGCGAACTTTGCGCATGGATTGCGTGCGCAACCAGTTCCTTGCCGACGCCGGATTCACCCAGCACAAGTACGCTCGCCGAGGTTTGTGCAACAGCTTCGACGCGGGCAAGCATCTGCTTCAATGCCGGGCTGTCACCGACGATTCGGCCGAAGTTCATGCGAACGTTGGCTTCCTCACGCAGATAGTCCCGTTCGCGCTCAAGCTCCTCCTGGAGCCTTGCGTTCTCGGCCAGTGTGCGGCGCAACTCCCTCTCGACGCGGTTGCGCTCGGTAACGTCCTTGGATGCGACCAGCATGCGGTACACCTTGCCGCTCGGGTCGCGCTCGGAAATAGCCGACTGCACGACATCGATGATCTTGCCACCCTTGGTGACCATCTGCCTTTCCTCATTATTGAATTCACCGTTCTCGATGATCTCGCGCAACTTGCCGCTGGAAAATCGTTTGCGATCGGCGTCACTGAAGAAATCCAGTATCGATCTTCCGACGACCTCTTGCCTTGCGTACCCCATTTTCTGCAACCAGTAGTCGGTAACTGTAACTACACAGGCGTTTGCGTCGACGGTGTGGAGCATGGCAGGCGTCGCGCGGTACAACTGGCGGTATTTCCAGTCCGACCTGAGCTGGTCGGACACTTCCGTGTAAAGAGCGAGCGTGCGAACGAACTTGCCCTTGGGGTCGTATTCGACGATCGAGTTCGTCAGACAATTGACGACATCGCCATCACGTGTAAGGAAATTTATCGGCTTCTTCTCGAGTTTGCCGGTGCGCCTCAGCGTCGGCAGAAACTCGGTTTCGATTCGCGCCGCGCTGTCTGCGGTGACGAAATCAGCGGGCCTGCCGCCCAGCATTTCCTCGCGGCTGTAGCCGAGCCGCTGCAGAAAAGCGTCATTGACATCCAGGTAGCGCCCATCGTCGCCGATCAGGGTGGCCATGACCGGCGAGCGGCGAAAGAGCCAGAGGTAATCTTCAGCTGTCAGCATCCAGCGATTCTATACGGAAATCCGTGGAAATACTTACGATTTTCCGTTAAACACGGAATTTCGTAAACACCTGAAAATCACTAACTATTTGTTTTTCAATCGTTTTCCAAGTTGGCATGGGTCCTGCAATAGCTGAGGACTTAACATCAACATGCATACACGCGGCAACCGTTGCCGCAGACAGCTTCGCAAGGACACGACAGTGAACACAGGAACACGCTTGGCATTGAACGCAACTTTACTGGCACTCGGGCTCTCGCTCTCAGCAGCGCAGGCGCTTGCCGACGATGTTGCCGAACCCACGACCGCAACCGAGTCCACCTCGCCGGACCAGCACAGCCGCGAAAACGCCAAGGCGGCCAATGAAGCAGCGGTCAATGAGGCGGTGACCGCGGTCATCGAGGCTACCAGGCTGGAACTTGACGTCCGGCTTATTGGCCCCACTTCGATAACAGTAGCGGCCGGAAACTAGTTATTCCGGCATGCATTCCGGATACCGCCGCGCCAGGACTACTCTCCCCCGATGATCCTGGCGGGCACTCCGGACCTGGACCCGGCCACCGGTCGGGTCAAGCGGCCGAAAGGCCCGGCGGCACTATCCCCCGTAATGCCGCCACTCATCGGGAGCCGGGGACCGCTCCGTGTCGGAACGGCCCACTAAAGAATTCTGAATTAGTTTCTCCGGCTCCCTTCTTTTTTCCGCTTGCCGCGTTTCAGTTGCCGCGCTGGCGTTCCGCATCGCGCGAGCGGTTGTTCGCCAGTCCGGCGCTGATCCGGCGTCGAATCTTTTTCAACCATAACCGGGC
The DNA here is from genome assembly GCA_964465665.1 of uncultured Woeseiaceae bacterium. Lineage (GTDB taxonomy): Bacteria > Pseudomonadota > Gammaproteobacteria > Steroidobacterales > Woeseiaceae > JAKEGN01. The sequence goes on along the minus strand of CAYXKM010000197.1, from coordinate 2,762 downwards.
CCAGGCGAATTCAAGGCCGAGAATAGCAAGGCCCACCGGGATCACGACCAGCGCCGGCCCGGGTGTCACCAGCATCACAACGCCCAGCAGAAGTATCGTGCCACCGGTAACGCCAATCACGATTCGTCTCGCGACCTTGTATGTCAGGCGAAGGGTTGAATTCATTGCTGTTGCATATTCAAACGGGTGGACAAACGGGTGAACGATGGTAGCAGACAGCCGGCACATGGCAAAAACGCTTGTCTTTTGCTAGCCGTTCCGTAGCCTTGACCCAATGAAAGCCTTGCGCCAATTGATTTGCTGTCTATTGCCAGCGCTGTTGCCGACACCAGCGCTCGCGGAAGCGGTATTGACATTTTCGGCCGATACGCCGATTGCAAAGGTGACGCCACGAAGTCGCGAGCGATCGCCTTTGCAACTTCCGGACCTGGAATATCAATTCCGTATTGATGCCGTTTGCCGCAGCGGCCTGTCGCCTGCCTCCCTGTCACTGGCAATTGCCGACACGCGCCGCAATTTCAATGCCGAGCAGATAGCTGCCGGAGCACTGGACGAAGTTCGACTGCTCGTGCCGGCCGCGCAAATCGCTCCGGTCGTGATCCAGGATTTCTGTGTCGCGGAAGGCGGCGCCGGGGAGACAGCGTCCGCGGCCTCGCCGCTGACTGTGCCTGCCGCCCTGTCTGCGCAGGCATCTTTGCTGTGCCTTGGTGATGCGGATCAATCAATGAAGTATGCGAGCGCCAATCTCGACATACTGCTGGTTTGTGACGTTGCCGGAGGCGTAATCGACGAGGCGGCCGATCAGTCGACCTTCATCGACCTTTGAGCCGCCTGGCTGTCGCCTGATATGGCCAGATGCAACCTGAGGAATCCGAGTGTGCGCAACCATGCAGCTTCGGCAACTGACGGGTTGTAGTTATTGCCTGTGGGATTGGCGAAGGCATGGCCTGCGTTCGGGTAGATCTCGATCTCGTAGTTCTTGCCGAGCTTTTTCAGTGTCGCCGCAAACGCATTGACCGATTCGACGGATATGCCGCGATCGTTCTCTCCGAACAATCCCAATATGGGTACGTTCAGCGGTTGAAGCGCACCTTCATCGCTCGTGACCTGACCGTAATAGATTACGGAGGCATCAAGTTCGTCCGGGAGCAGTAATGCCGTATTCAACGACCAGCCTCCGCCGAAACACCATCCCAGTGACGCAATTCTCGGCGCACCCGCTGTATTTCGCAGCCAATCGTACGCCTGCCGCAGGTTGCTGTTGGCGTTGACGGGATTCTCGACCACCCCCAGCATCAGGCTGCGGGCTGTTGGGGGATCGCCGGCCGTTTGCCCGCCGAACAGATCGACTGCGAGAACGATATAGCCCTCGCCGGCAAGGCGATCGGCCATCGCGCGTACGCCTTCGTTCAAACCCCACCACTCATGAATAACGATGATAGCCGGCAGCGGATCGACCATGTCCGCCGGAAAAACGAAATACCCCCGCACCAGCTGCTCGTCGACCTCTGCATACGGTAGTGTTTCGGAGACGATTGTTCGCTGCGGCGCAATTGACGCTGCAGGACTGGGCACGGCAACGTCGTCAGCGTGCTCATGTGTCATAGCATCGACTGCACTCCGGTCCGTAGCCTGTCTGTCGGCGTCCGGCGCGCTGGTGTCGCACCCAGCGAGTACAGCAGCGATTCCGGCGATCACCAGTGTTCGTGCATTCACCCTGCCTGTTCGAGCGATCATCGATATGCTCCCTGTCTTGGCTGCGGCCTAGTTTAATCGAAATTGGCAGACGTGTTCACAATGGGAATGCGCACGCAGCAAGCCAGCCGCGTCGACTCCTTGCAGCTCCGGGCATGCACGCCATGCAATCCTGGCCTGGCGGGGCAATACTCAACTATCGTCTTCGTCATCCCAAACCTTTAACTTGCTCTTGTCGACGGCTTGCCACTGCTCTTTGCTTTTGCGCGCGTAACGCCAGACATTCGCTATGACATATACGATCACTGCGAGCACAATCAAAAGTGCAATCTGAAGTTCGCCGGACATGATGCGCTCCCTCCTGAATGGTCCATCAAATAGCCTGTTACTTGCTGAAGACGATCGAGTACTGATAACTTCCTGCCTCGCTGAATCCGCCGGCATTGGATAACATTGCCGCGTGACGGCGGTCCCGTCCGCTCGCAACAAGCCGGAAACAAAAACAAACATGAGCAGCGCAGAAAATCTTCCAACCGGCTGGCGGCGCGCGTTTGCATTTCTTCAGGAATCATTGCGAGACAACACAGCGGATCTTACAACGGGATCGACCGGACGCGCACTCGGCCTGCTCGCCATCCCGATGATGCTGGAAATGTCGATGGAGGCCATCTTCGCCGTCGTCGATATTGCTTTCGTCTCCCGACTTGGCATGGATGCCATTGCGGCAGTCGGTCTGACCGAGGCCCTGATCACCGTTCTGTATGCGATCGCCATTGGTCTGGGCATGGGCGTGACCGCCATGATTGCGCGCCGGATCGGTGCGAAGCGCGCCGAAGCTGCCGCGCAGGTTGCGGGGCAGGCCGTGTGGGTTGGCACCGCGGTTTCCGTCGCGATCGGCGCTTTTGGCGTCTGCAACGCAGAGGACCTGCTGCGGATGATGGGCGCGAGCGATGCTGTGATCGAAACCGGCCAGGGTTTCACCGCTGTCCTGCTCGGCGGTTCGGCCAGCATACTTTTTCTGTTTTTGCTGAATGCCGCATTTCGCGGTGCCGGCGATGCCTCGGTCG
>CAYXKM010000196.1:0-5673 GCA_964465665.1 uncultured Woeseiaceae bacterium | reverse complement strand
GCTGGACTATTACCGGGATCTGTCGCCACGCGCGCTGCAACGGGCGGCGTTCGAACGCCAGATCGGAATCGCAATCGACACCGGCCTGCCCCTATTCCTGCACCAACGCAATGCACACGAGGATTTTCTCGCAATGCTTCGACCCGCTGTCAGTCAGTTATCCCGTGGCGTTGCACATTGCTTCACCGGCGGCACGCGGGAAATGCAGGCCTATCTCGACATGGGCTTGTACATCGGCGTTACCGGCTGGATAGGTGACGAGCGCCGGGGAGCGGATCTCGCGGATGCTGTTCGGCATGTGCCGCTCGATCGCCTGATGATCGAAACCGACTCTCCCTACCTGCTGCCTCGGACTCTGACGCCGAAGCCGAAGAGCCGACGCAACGAACCGATGTACCTTCGCGAAGTGCTGCGGGTTGTGGCAGCAGTCATGAATCTGAGCGAAGAGGAAGTCGCCCGCGCGACGACCGCCAACGCGCGACGGCTTTTTTCTATCTGATTCACGGGTTGTGTCGGCTGCGGGGCGTTGGCCGATCCGGACCGCGCTTCAGGCGCGCGCGAAACGGCGCATCTTTTCCCAGTGCGGTCGGAATGCCTCGACCTTGACCTTGGCGGAGGAACGGTCTGTCTCGCCAAACTCGTCCAGCAGGTCGTCCAGGGTACACACAAGTTGCGGGACACCTTTGGTGAAGGAAGCTTCGTCGAGAAACAGGATTCGCCCGGCAACCGGGACTTCCCTGACAATGTGCCGGACGGCGGCAATACGGTCGTACAACGCCGGTTGCGGATTCGCAAAAGTGAATCGGCGGTTATCGCTGATCACTGTCCATTCCTGCATTTTGTCACTGCCAAAGACCGTGCCGATGACATCCTTGACGTGAATGATCAGTACTCCGTTCGCCGTCAGCAGCACATGATCGATCTGAATCTCACCTTCATCACCGTTTGGCACGATCAAATCGTCGAAGCGCTCGAAGCCGATCTGCTTCAGGACCGCTGCGAGCGTCCGCCTCCGCCCGGATCGACGCCGATGCAGCAACCAAAGCAACAGCAATGCCACGACAAGAATCAACGGAAGCAGGTATATCCCCGGGAAATCAGGCGGCAGAAGATCGTTCATTGCGTGATGTATCCGTATTCAAGAACCTGCGACTTGTTATACCGTGCCATTTATCATCATCCCCCGCATTGTGGTCAAGCGGCAAATCGTCGCCGTATCGCTTCGGTCAGTGACCGGAGGTCTGGTTCGATTGTATCCGCGCGGCTCGGGCGTGAAAGTATCTTTGCCAGTGCTTCAGGGACGGGTACCGTCGCGCCGATCAACGGTTCGACGACAGCTTCGAACTTCGCTGCGTGCGCGGTTGCCACCAGAATCCAGTCTTCGTTCACGCGTTCGGATTCACTTAGCGTGTCGTAAGCCCAGGTGGCAGTTGCCGTGTGCGGGCAGACCGCAAAGCCGAAACGCCTGAAATCCTTGCGAATTTGTTCACGAATCTCGTCGTCATTCACAGCAAAGACACGCAATGCCTTTCTCAGGCGGTCGGCATCGCCGAGCAGGTGCCGCAGCCTTTCCATATTGCTCGGGTAGCCGACGTCCATGGCCGTCGCAAGGGTTGCAATGCTCGCGCGTGGGCGCCATTTCGAGCCTCGCAGATAGTCGGCAATGAGACGGTTAGCGTTGGTGGCGAGAATGATATTGCCGATCGGTAAACCGGCGTGCCGGGCGACGATACAAGCGAAGCCGTTACCCAGATTTCCGGTCGGCACTATGAACGATGCCTTGCGGCCGGTCCGGCGATAGTGACGTAAACTCGCATCCGCATAGTAAGTACATTGCGGCAGCAGCCTGCCGATATTGATGCTGTTTGCGGAGCTCAATCGGTAGGCCGAGCGTGAATCCGGGTCGGACATCATGGCCTTCACCAGCCCCTGGCAATCGTCAAAGGATCCGCGGACGGCGAGCGACAGAACGTTGTCACTCCAGCAAGTCAGCTGTCGCTCCTGCCTTGGGGAGACCCTGCCATACGGAAAGAGTACGACGACTCGCGTGCCACGCCTGTTATCGAATGCCGCAGCGACGGCACCTCCGGTATCGCCGGAAGTGGCGACCAGTATGGTCAGCGGCTGCTCTCCTCGCTCCTGCAACCTTTCGATGCAGGCAGCCAGAAAGCGCGCCCCGACATCCTTGAACGCTGCCGTTGGCCCGTGAAACAGTTCGAGCAAGCTGGCATTGCACCCGGCCATCGGCAAGGGCCTGGTCGGAATCGGAAAGCAAAAGGTCTCCTCAACTATCGTGTGCACATCGTCAGCAAGTCGGCTGCTTGCGAAAAACGGCCGCAAAAAGATACCGGCGACAGCCTCAATCGTGTCCGCCCCGACAAACTGCTGCAGAGAAAAGGTCGGCCAGTGATCCGGCACGAAAAGCCCGCCGTCGGGCGCAATACCGCGAAGCATGGCCTCGTCCAGCGAAACCGGGTCACCGGCGCGGGTACTGACAAAATTCATTCGCAGGATTCCACGAACGCCCCAGGTGCGGTCATGGCACTGATCCACGACTGGCATTGGTAACCGAAGCTTCGGCATGCCTGCTCCATTGCGGTCGCTACATTTGCTGCATCGTTGTTCTCGCACAATGCGAAAATGCTCGGACCACTGCCGGAGAGGGAACATCCGAGTGAATTGGCAATCATTGCCGCCTCCTTGACCGCATGAAAACATGGCACGGAACCGGCTCGCTGCGGCTCTATTACCACGTCCATGAGAGTGCGACGGAGTAATGCAAGGTCGCCGCGCTCGCAGGCCAGCAGGAATCCGCCGAGATAACCCTGCTGCTGCAGCCACTGCTCGAGCGTATAGCCGCGCGCCAGTTTTTTTCTGGCACTCGCCGTGCTGATCTGCATCTCCGGGTGCAGGACGACACTGCTGACGCCCTGGATGGCGGTTAATGGAATCATTGTCGGGTGGAGCACATCCGGGCAGAACACCAGGCCCCCGATGAGACTGGGCGCCACGTTGTCGGCGTGCGTGCCACCGCTGGCAAACGTCTCTCCGCGCAGCGCATAGGGCAGGAGACGAGGGATCGCGAGCGGTGTTTCGAGCAGTGCGTTCACCGCGACTACGGATGCGACGGCCGAGGCCGCCGAACCGCCCATGCCGGATTGCAGCGGCACACCTTTGCTGACTCTGAGCTCCACGCCGGCGCCGGTGCCGTGTGCCTGCCACAGTGCTGCCGCCGCAATCGATGCGGTGTTCTGTTGGGCATCGGTCGATAGCCAGGGGTGTATCTCTCCGTCGAGCCCCCTGACTTCCGCTATCGAAACTCCGGGTGCGCTGCTCAGCCGCGCACTGACTCGGTCGCCGACACCCGCAATGGCCAGTCCCAGCATGTCGAAGCCGACACCGACGTTGCCGATCGACGCCGGGGCAAATGCGGTTACGCAACGATCAGCGCCCATCACAGCGTCCCGTCGCCGATATACGCAGCGAGCCGCAACAAGTCAGCGAAGACACCTCCGGCCGTGACATCCGGGCCCGCGCCGGGCCCCTGCACGATCAGCGGATTCGATGCATACCGGTCGCTGGTAAATTGCACGATGTTGTCGGCAAGTGCGATGTTGCCGAATGCATGTCGCAGATCCAGTTTCTCCAGGCCGACCGATGCATTGCCAGCGGCGTCGAGCCTTGCGACATACCTCAAAACCTTGCGTTCCGCTTTGCAGTCTACGAACAATTTCAGCATATGCGTGTCGTGCTCCGGCAGCCGCAGCAGGAATTCGTCAGTGGGCAGTGCCCGCAGGTAATCCGGGATCAGGTTCTGAACCGGGAACTGACCGATCTCGACAGACAGTCCCATTTCGCGCGCGATAATCGTCAGTTTGCGCGCAACGTCCATGCCGGAAAGGTCATCCCGCGGGTCAGGCTCCGTATAACCGCTGTGCATTGCTTGTCGGATAATTTCCGAAAACGGCGTCCGCCCGTCGTAGGCGTTGAAAAGGTAGGCAAGCGTGCCCGAGAGTATGCCGGCAACCGAACGAATCCGGTCGCCGGTATGAATCAGGTCGCGCATGGTGTTGATTATCGGCAATGCTGCGCCGACGGTCGTTTCATAGAAGCAATGGGAATTTCCGTGTCGCGATGCGGTGCTGAGGCTCCGGTAGTATTCGTAAGGTCCGCTGAATGCTTTCTTGTTGGGCGTTACGATGTGTATGCCGCGCTCCAGCCAGCCCGCATACCGTGCTGCCACCTCGTTGCTTGCGGAGCAGTCGATGATGACTGCATGCGGCAAATGCTCCGCATGCACGTGATGTTCGAAGGCCTCGAAATCGAGCGCCATGCCTCCCTTTTCGCTTGCCGTGCGCCACGACCGCAATTCGAAGCAACGGTCCTCGAGGTGCATGGATTGCGACCTCGCAATTGCCCGGATCCGCAAGTCGAGACTGAAGTCGCGCATCAGGCGTTCATGCTGGCCCTGAATCTGATCAAGCAACGTGCCACCGACCGAGCCAGGTCCGATGAGGCCGATCGACAGTGTTTTCGACGACAGGTAAAAACCGGAGTGGACCGCACGCAACGCCCTTGTAACGTCGCTGCTGGCAACAACGGCGGAAATATTGCGCTCTGACGAACCCTGTGCAATGGCGCGAACATTGATGCCTGCCCGCCCCAGTGTGCCGAAGAACTTTGCGGCAATACCCGGCGTGCCGGCCATGCCATCTCCGACCACGGCGATGATGCTTTGCTCCGGCGCAACGTCCACACTCTGGATCTGGCCGCCGGCCAGCTCCTCTGCAAACGCCTCGCATATGATGCTCCTCGCACGCTGGGCAAGGCCGTCGGGCACCGCTATGCAGATGGAATGTTCGGAACTGGCCTGGGAAATCAGGGCGACGGAGACGCCGGCGTCTTTCAGTGCGGCGAACAGCCGGTCTGCTGTACCCGGCACGCCGATCATGCCGGCGCCCTCGAGATTGACCAATGCCATACTGCTTACGGCAGTAATGCCCTTGATGCCCTGCGTCGGACCAGACTGCGGCTGGATCAGGCTGCCGGGATGCGCCGGATTGAAAGTATTCCGGATTGTAATCGGTATGCTTTTCCGCACCGCCGGGCCCATCGTCTGCGGATGGATCACTTTGGCGCCGAAATACGCGAGTTCCATCGCTTCGTTGTACGAAAGTGAGTCGATGACCCGTGCATCGGGAACTCGACGCGGGTCGGCGCTCAATACGCCATCCACGTCGGTCCAGATCGTCAGTTTCTCGGCATCGGCCAGAGCGGCGAAAATGGCAGCCGAAAAATCGCTGCCGTTGCGGCCGAGGGTGGTTTGCAATCCTTCTTCATCGCTGGCGATGAAACCTGTCATGACCAGCACCCTGTCGGGGCTTGCAGCCACCTCCGAAGCCCATTTGCGTTGCGAGGCCTCCCACATGACCGACGGTCCGAGTTCGCCGTGCCGCACCGTGATCACGCGACGGGCGTCGAGCCAGTTCCCGGCATGGCCGCTACCGAGTTCCTGGGCGAGAAACGCCGCCATCAATCTTGCGGACCAGATCTCGCCGTATCCGGCAACGATATCGCGGCTGCGCTGCGTGCCTGACTTGACCAGGGCAACGGATCGAAGAATATCCCGCATGTCCCCCGCATCCTGGCCCCACAGGTCGAGAATCCTGACCA
>CAYXKM010000195.1:0-9839 GCA_964465665.1 uncultured Woeseiaceae bacterium | reverse complement strand
TGAACTCGGCCGATCACAACCGAGCGTGTACCGCTCGGCCAGGGACTTCGAGCGACTGTGTGGTCGCGAACTGTTTCGCCGCACCGGCACTGCGGTCGAACCGACGGCAGTTGCCAGCGCCATGGCGCGCTCAGCGAGTCTGGCTTTCGCCGAGATTCAGCAAGGATTCGAGGAAATCGACGAGCTGCACGGGCGCATGCAAGGGAGCGTCAAGGTCGGCTGTCTGCCGCTCGCGCGGACATCCCTGTTGCCGACGTCGATCACGAGGTTGCTCGAAAAACATCCGTCAGCCAGGATGAAAGTGGTCGATGGCCCGTACGACGAACTCCTGCATGCGCTGTTGCACGGCCGTATCGATCTCGTCATCGGCGCGCTCAGACAGCCTCGTCCGACCAACCAGGTTGTCCAGGAGGCGCTGTTCGATGATCCGTTGTCGGTCGTAGTGCGCCGCGGTCATCCCCTGCTCTCGCGTAATTTGCCGAACGTGTCGGAACTCGCGGAACTCGACTGGATCGTGCCGCGGGAAGGCACGCCGGCGCGCGACCATTTCACCGCGTTCTTCGCCGGGCATCACGTCGCGCCACCGACGCGGCTCATAGAATGCAGCTCCCTGGTCACGACACGAGGATTGTTGTTGCAGAGCGATCGCGCGGCGCTACTGTCCGTACGGCAGGCCAGGCTTGACGTCGATTCGGGCCAGCTCGCGACACTTTCCGATCCGTTGCCGGGCACCGAAAGAACGATCGGCCTGACGTATCGCAGGGACTGGCAACCGACGACCGTTCAACGTGAGTTCATCGACGCCGTGAGGCACGCTTCGCAATGAAAGCGCGGCGCACCCAGGTTGCAATCATCGGCGCCGGCCCGTCCGGCTTGCTGCTCGCACGCCTGCTGCATCAACGGGGCATCGACGTTGTCGTGATCGAGAGGCGCTCGCGAGAGTACGTCGAGAGCCGGATTCGCGCGGGCGTACTCGAAACCGGGACCGCGGCATTACTGAGGAAAGCCGGCGCGGCGCAGCGCATGCAGGACCAGGGACTGGTACACGAAGGCATTCAGATCGCATTCGACGGCCGGCTCGTACGGGTAGATCTGCTAAAGCACGCCGACGTACCGGTCATCGTGTACGGACAGACGGAGATCACCAAGGATCTGAACAGTCTCAATCTTGCCGACGGCATCGAGATACATTTCGAGTCGGAAGTCAAAGCGATCGCGAATCCTGACTCGACATCGCCCGCGCTAGCGTTTGAATCGAACGGTGACAGCATCGAGATCCGGTGCGAGTTCGTCGCCGGTTGCGACGGCTACCACGGCATCAGTCGGCGCTCCATACCGGAAAACACTTTGCAGGTGTACGAGAAAACCTACCCGTTCGGCTGGCTCGGCGTGCTGTCGGACACGCGGCCGGCATCCGCAGAACTGATCTATTCGAATCACGAACGCGGATTCGCCCTGTGCTCGCAGCGCTCGGCGAGCATCAGCAGAAACTACATCCAGGTGCCCGCCGGCGATGACGTGAGCAACTGGAGCGACAATGACTTCTGGGACGAGCTCAGGCGACGACTGCCGAGCGAGGTGGCGGACTCGCTGGACACCGGGCCGGGTCTCGAGAAATCCATCGCGCCGCTTCGGAGTTTCATTGCCGAGCCGATGCGCTACGGCCGGCTTTTCCTTGTCGGAGACGCCGCCCACATCGTGCCGCCGACAGGCGCCAAGGGCCTGAACCTGGCCGCATCCGATGCCGGCATGATGGCGTCCGCCCTGGTTGCGCATTACGAGAACGGTGACAACACTGGCATCGATCATTACTCGGCGACGGCACTCGCGCGCGTATGGCGTGCGGAACGGTTTTCCTGGTGGTTCACGATGGCGACGCATCGCCTGTCGGATAACGCGTTCGATCGGCGCATGCAGGTCGCGGAACTCGATTACTTCACCGGTACCCGGACGGGGCTCAAGTCCATCTCGGAGAACTATGTCGGCCTACCAATCCGCGATCCGGTGACAGGCAAGGACCTCAACTGATAAGGACATCGATGAAGAAGGGTTTGGCGCGAAGCGCACACTGAATTACCATTTGCTCCCGCACATCGTGTGATGCGGGCGCCCGTCGCCCGGCAAGTCAGCAGTCTTCGAGAGTTCGTACATGACGCTACTCTGGCACCGGCGCCGATTCATCGGCGCACTGTTGAAGGTATCCGCGGCGATCGCGGTGGCACGATCCGCGCTGTGGGGCGTGAAAGTTTCGGCCGCGGATGCGACTCTGTCGCTCACGCCGCACGAGATCGAAACTCTGCGCCGAGTCTCGTACCTGCTCTTTCCTTTTCCTGAACTGGGCGCGGCGCCTTACGACCGTATCGTCACTGGTATTTCGTCAGCCGCGGCGAGCGATGGAAAATTGCGGCAGATGATCCTCGACGGTGTGCAGGCCCTCGATGCCGGGCGCGACGCCGGCTTTCCGGCGCTCGACGAAACAACCCAGATCGAAGTCCTTACGCAAATCGAGGCCACGCCGATCTTTCAATACCTGTTGCAGAAAGCCCGCGATGACCTGTTCAACAATCCCGCCGTCTGGGCGCATATCGGCTACGAGGGTTCGTCGATGGAGTTCGGCGGCTATGTCAACCGCGGATTGAACGATATCGACTGGCTGAACGGCAAATAGCAGTGCACGCAGACAATCACCGGGACGGACATGGCAACCTCCTTTGACAAGGACGACGACCACGTCGTCGTAGTCATCGGCTCGGGCGCCGGCGGGGCCACGGTGTCGCGCGATCTGGCGACGGCCGGGATCGATGTCGTCTGCATCGAAGCCGGCGCACCGCTCGAGAAAATCGTCACCGACGCCACGGCGATGTTCCCGCGACTCACGTGGCTCGATCGGCGGATCGGATCCGGCGACCTGCCGGCCGGTTTTCCGGTATGGAGCGGCAAGGGCGTCGGCGGTACGACGCTGCACTGGACCGCGCATACGCCGCGATTCGAAGCGGAACATTTCGAGCCCAGCCGCTATTTCGGCGCCCTCGATGACTGCACGATTCTCGATTGGCCGGTGCCTTTGGAGGAAATGAGCCGTTACTATTCCGCGGCCGAGAGCAGCATGGGCGTTTCCGGAACGCACGGATGGCCGAAACTGCCGGAGAGCAATCACTACCGCGTCCTGAAGGCCGGCGCGGAGCGGATCGGCCTGAAGCATGCCGAACGCAGCAACATGGCAATCAATTCGGTGGCGCAGGGAGGCCGTCCGGCTTGTTTGCAGCTCGGCTTCTGCAGCAGCGGTTGCGCCGTGAACGCCAAATGGACGGCAGCCAATACCCCGATTGCTCAGGCATTGAAAACGGATCGTTTCGAAATCCGCGACCGGTCGTTCGTTCTGCGTATCGAGCACGATGACAAGGGACGGGCGACATCGGTCGTGTACGTCGACCCTGAAGGGGCGCTGCAACGGCAGAAAGCCAGGGTGGTTTGCCTCGCGGCCAATGCCATCGACACACCCAGGATACTGCTCAACTCGGAATCGTCGGCTTTTCCGAACGGTCTCGCCAACAAGTCCGGTCATGTCGGCAAGCACTACATCAAGCACGTCTTCGCCATCGTTACGGCAATCATGCCGCACCCTGTACATTTTCACCGGGGCACGCAGCTGCTCGGCGGCGTGAACGATTTCATGTATCACGATTCGTCGCGAGGGTTTGCGGGCGGCTTCAAGTTCGAGCAGGTGTCTTTCGATCCCGCATCGCTCGCGGTGCTGTCACGCCCCGGCGCCTGGGGGAAGGAGTATGCGGCGCAACTGCAGAGGTATGACCACTACGCCGCACTGCTGGTGATGGGCGAGGATCCGTCGCAGCAATCGAATTCCGTTACCCTGCATCCGGCGGAAAAGGACCAGTACGGCATGCCGGTGCCCGTGGTGCACTATATTGACCATGACAATTCCAGGCGCATGCGCGACTTCGGCGTGCAGAAAGCGCGCGAGCTGTACCAATCGCTTGGCAGCGAAGAGATATTCCTCAGTTCACCGCCGCCGGCAACTCATAACATGGGCACCTGCAGGATGGCGGCGAACATCGACGACGGTGTCTGTGACCCCTGGGGCCGTTCCTACGATGTAGCAAACCTCTTTCTTTCGGACGGCAGCCAGTTTACGTCCAGCGGCAATGCCAACCCGACGCTGACAATCGTGGCGCTCGCGATGCGGCAGGCCACGTACATAAAAGAACAGATGCTGAGTCGGGATCTCTAAAGCAGCCGCTGCCCTGCCCACAGCAGTAACGTCGTGCTGACCAGCCCGACAGCGACCGATATCGACAGCGCCGCCACCGCCTTTTCGGTATCGAGTTTTGCAACCGATGCGAGGGTCACCGAAGAGAAACCGATCGGCGAGGCCGCTGCAACGAGGACAACGGTGGCCGTCGTGCCGGTGAATCCGAATAGCCAGACGAATAACAGACCCGCCGCGAGCCCCAACGGCATCCTGAGAAGTACGGTGTGCACAGGCAGCGGATCGCGCAATGTCACGTTGGAAAAGGAAATACCCAACGCCACGATCGTCAGCGGTATGGTTGCCGCAGCGAGCGGGGACAGTACGTGCGCTGCCATGGCCGGCGGCGTGAATTCGCCGAGCGCGCAGACCAGTGCGATCGCCAGGGCAATGAACAGCGGTGAGCGGATCGTCCTGAGTAGCGATGCCGCGATCGAGGATTTTCGCGAACTGCCGAAGTAACTGGCTGCAGAGTAAGCAAAAGTCGAAACGAAAATGGCGTTTCCGAGATCGACCAGTATGGCTTCCGCGAGAGCTTCCGGTCCGAGCCCCATCAAGACGAACGAAAACACGAAAACGCCGTTCGTGATAGCGGCTCCCAGCACGAGTACACCGGTTGCCTGCATCGACAACGACACCGCGCGCGCGTAGACAATCGCTGCCGCCAGGCACACCAGGTTGATCGCGAGCCCGGTGACCGGGAGCAGTACGAGATCGCGTGTCAGCGTCGCCCCGGAAATCGTCTGAAAGACCAGTGCGGGCAAGGTCACGTACAGGATCAGGCGAAACAGAAAGGCCGCTTCGCTGCCGCTCGCGAGGCCCGACCGCCGCAGAACGATGCCGATCAGGAAATAGACGAGGATCGGTAACAGCGATTCGAGAGGCATACCGTACCGCAATCGTTTGCGGGATTAGTCTCCGAACGCAGTCTTGGCCGGCCGCAGCGGCGCGTGTGGCTCGTGGCTGGCGCGCCCCGCGCAATTCACGATGGCAAGTCGAATCTGCTCTGCGAGCAAGGCGGCCGCCGGCGACAGCGAACCGCGGCGCCGACAGGTGATGCCGATCGCCCGGGCCGTGCCGTTCAGTTCGAATGCGAGCACGGCCAGCAGCCCGCACTGTTCCTCGAAAAGAATCTGATGCCTGGAAAGAATCGTAACCCGGTCGCTTTCCATCAACAGCCCGCGCAAGGTGACAAGGGAACTGGTTTCGACGACATGCGGCGGAACCGGCAGCCCGCGCAGCGACACGGCTCGTTCGAACAATTCACGCGTCGGCGTGCCTCGCCTCGGCAGTATCCAGTCGTACGCCAGCAGATCCCTCCACTGCAACGTTCCGCGCTTGCTCAATGGATGACCGGCCCTCGCGACGATGGACAGACTGTCGTCGAGGACTCGCTCTTCCAGGAGATCGCGATCCGCGTTTGATCCGCGTAATGCGCCGACCATCAGGTCGATATCGCCGCAGCGCAATGCCGCAGTAAGGTCCTCGTACGGCCCTTCGACGGTAGCCACATCCAGGTAGGGATGCTCCCGAAGCAGCCTGGTGATGGCACGCGGCACGATGATCGTGCGAACGAAAGGCAAGGTACCGACAACCACGCGGCCCCGGTGAGCACCTTGCATGCCGGCAAGTTCGTCACAGGCATGACGCAGGTGGCTGCGCGCCAGTTTCACGTATCGCGACAGCAATCGACCGATCGCAGACGGAACGACGGCCTGTGGCGTGCTCTCGAACAGTTTTGCACCCACCGCCTCCTCGAGTTTGCGCAACGAAAGTGAAATCGCTGCGCTCGTTACCCCGAGATGCTCGGCTGCCGATGCGAGATCCTGGTGTTCCGCGGTGGCCAGAAACGCGTCCAGCCATCGGTCCGAAACATCCATGCCGCCGATTCGTGAAGGCCGAACGGTGCGCCGCGCCGAGACCGATGCCACCTGTTCACCCGCGATAGCGTACGCGCACGATGCTTCGCGCGCATGTCGCAACAGGCATTTGCCGAAAGCGGTCAGGCTGACGCCCTTCGAGGAGCGATCGAAAAGAGTTACGCCGAGCTGTTGCTCGAGCTCCTGCAGCGACTTCGTTACCGAGGTTTGCGAACGATTCAGCAAACCTGCTGCCCGGGTAACGCACAGCGAATCTGCGACGGCCAGAAAGATTTTTGCCTGTCGTATTCCAATGTGCTGCATGAGTGGAATACTAACACCGCATGTTGCCGGTGGCGTCCAGTTTCACAATGATGCGAACGAAGACGTCGATGAGGATGCGCGGCGGCAACAACCATTCACTTTCGTACGATTCCGGCGGCACTGAAAATCGAATTTCCGCCAATCAGGACATACGGCACCGCCTTAGCGGGTGCCGGGCGCCGTGACGATATCGATGACCGCGGCCTGGCCGTCGCGGTTGCGAGCAAGGCCACGTTGCAGTGCGCCCATCACCTGTTCCGGCTCGGTTACGGTTTCACCGTAAGCGCCGCAGGCCGCGGCAAGCGCGGCATAGTCCGGACTGTAGCCGAATCGTGTCATCGGCAATCCCGACGCCGGGTCCGGTTTGCTCTCGGGATAGATATCCAGAGTCGATTGTTCGACGGCGTACCACATGCCGTTGTTCGCAATCACGATGAGCACCGGAATTCCGAGCACGCGACTGACCAGCAATGCAGGCGTCGGATTGCCGAACATGAATGATCCATCGCCGACACAGCAGATCACCGTACGCGCAGGGTCGGCAAGTTTTGCACCGAGCGCGACGCCGAGGCCGGTGCCGAGTGCACCCGCTGTCGTTTCGCCGAAGAAAACTTCATTGCCGGAGAACTCGAGCACATCGAACGGCACGCCGAGTTCGTTGATGATCACCGCATTGTCGGTTTTCAACGAGTTGATGCAATGCGCGGTCCAGCCGGCGTCGACCGGCTTTGCGTTACGGGCGCTATCGATCCGGGAACGGCGCGAGGCAGCCGCTTTCTCCGTCAACGCTGCGACCCGTTTGCGGCGTTCGTCAATGCGTTTTTGGTCGATGTGCAATCGGTCCAGCGCATCAGCCAGCATTTGCAGCCCGGCTTTCGAAGAACCGGCGATGAGCCTCGACGCGCGGAAATCGCGGTACGCGTAACTCGAATAGGTTGGGTCCGTGCCGAGATGGATGACCGCTGCATCGGGCGACGCACTCGCGCGCCGTGGCACCCACGGCACGGCGGCGTCGATCGTCAATACGACATCGGCGGCGGCAAGCCACTCCGCCCCGTGCGCGCGCAGGTTCATGGGATTGGCGGAACGGATGTTTACGGCAAACGGCCAGCTCTGCAGTACGGGCAGTGCGTACCGGTCTGCAAGCGCTTCGAGAATATCGCGCGCTTCCGCATCGACGCCCACGGTCGAGGTCAAAAGCAGCGGCCGGCTTGCATTTGCGAGCATGGCAGCGAGTTCTTCAATCGCAGCGGCTGGCGGATGGGCCGTGTCCGGCGCGGCCGATGGCGGCGCTGGCTCGGAGTGATCCGGATCGGCGAGTAACTCCCGCGGAAGAGTCAGGTAGACCGGTCCGCGCGGCTCGCTCATGGCGATCACGAGCGCGCGGTCGACCAGCGCATCGATGCTCTGATACGCGCGCAACTCCTGCTCCCACTTCGTGAACTCACGGACGAGCGCGCTCTGATCGGACACGTCCTGCCCCCAGTGTATCGGCACCGACCGGGAACCGGTGTGGCCTGCCTCGGACGACGGGGTCCTGCCGGCGACGAGCAGCACCGGAATGTTGCTGCGCCAGGCGTTCATCAGGCTGCAAATTGTATTGGCCGTGCCAACAGCGACATGCACGAGTACGACGGCCGGCTTTTTGCGGACCCGGTAATAGCCCTGCGCCATTGCCATTGCGAGATTTTCATGTGGCACGACGTGAAATGCCGGCACCGCGCTACCTGCGCGTTTCATCACGGACAGCGCTTCCACGAGCGGTGCGTGATCGGTGCCCGCATTGGCAAATACGTGCTCGATGCCGCGCCGCTGCAGCGCCTCGATGAAAGACTGCGCAACGGTTTTCACGGAGTTCATCGGCCGTTGACCCGCATCATTCGTTCCGGCTGCGCGCGTACTGGATTTTGATGTCGTTCTTCATCTTGAGGCGCATGTTCTCGACTTCGAGCCTGCCGGGATCGGTTGGTTCGTCGGGAAATGCAGCGACGATTTCGGCGAAATCCCGGCTCACCTCATCCTTGTGTTCCGGATGGGTCAGGATGTAGAGATCGTCGTTCACGATGCCGCGCAGCACTTTCCTGCCGAGCTCGAGGGGATCCATGCCGAGACGCTGAATCGATTCGAGCCGTTTTTCGAACTCGGGATTCTTCGCATAGCCGCTGTGGGCTTTCGATGACGGCCGCAATTCTTCACTGTGATGGATGTTGCTGTTCACAAGTCCCGGGCAGACGACGGAAACACCGATGCCCTGCGGCGCCAGGTTGTACCAGAGACATTCGGAAAGTCCGCGCACCGCGAACTTCGCTGCCGTATAAATCCCTGCGCCCGGCCCGCTGACCATGGATGCCATCGATGCCGTGTTGACGATATGGCCGCCTTCCCCGTGCGACTTGATCTTCGGCAGAAAGCTATGGATGCCGTTGAAAACCGAATTGAGATTGACGTCCATGATCCAGTCCCAGTCGTCGTAGCTCGCCTGATCGATCGGACCGAAGACGTTGATGCCGGCGTTGTTGCAGAGAATGTGCACTTTGCCGAAATGGCTCTCGACGTCATCGGCTGCCGCTGCCATCGCCGCGCGATCGGTCACGTCGAGGCGGATGCCGTAAACATCGGCCCCGATGCCCTGCAACTTTTTCGCCGCCGCCTCAATGGCATCGCCGCGGATGTCGGCAATCGCAACCCGCATGCCCGCCTCCAGAAATGCGTGGGCCATTCCATAGCCGACGCCGCTAGCGGCGCCGGTGATGAATGCGGTCTTGTTCGAGACATCGCGCATCGGTTATCCCCAGCGGCTGTGCTCGGGGCCCGGGATGAACACCGTATCGTTCCTGCGTTTAAGATCGCGCGAGGACATCACCGCGCGCACGGCGGGACGTTGCTCAATTCTCGCGGTCCAGCCGATGACATGCGGCGCATCGTTCTCGTTGACAATGTGCGGGGCCGCCGCGCGGAGCCCGCTGATCATCGGAAACGCATTGATGTCGGCGATCGAGTAATTTCCTCCGACCAGCCAGTGGCTGTCTGCAAGAGCCGCCTCCATGCGATCGACAACCAGTTTCACCTTGCGCTCGGCATTGGCGATGAGCTCATCGTCGTAGTCGTTGACCGCGGCGCGCTCCCAACCGCCCTTCCTTTCCGGTAGCGGGATCGCCGCGATTTTGCGTTTCAGTTCGGCCTGATCGAAGGCCCTGAGTACCGGCACGAGATACTTGCGGCAACCGAGCGTTCCGAGAGACGACGCCAGATTGTAATCGACGAACTTCGACCAGACCTGCACGTTGTAGCGGTCGATGGGATCGGCAGGCAACAGGTTCGATTCGGGATGGGATTCGGCCAGGTATTCGTTGAGGAGCGTCGATTCCGACATGGCGACGCCGTCGCTC
>CAYXKM010000194.1:0-6189 GCA_964465665.1 uncultured Woeseiaceae bacterium | reverse complement strand
CGAGGTTTTGTGTACTGGTTGTCGGGTAGAAGAAGAAGAAGTAGGCGTTTTCGAAATCCGTGTAGTACGCGCTGAGCGATGTCGCGAATCGCCCTCCCCCGTATACGGACTTGACTCCGAGTTCGAAGGTATCGGCGATCTGCTCGTCGAACAGGTCCTCGACGCCGGGCTCCGGCACCGCCGCCCCGACGCCGCTCTGGTTGAAGCCGCCGCTGCGAAAGCCTCGACTGTAGTCGCCGTAGAACATCAGGTCATCGTTGGGCCGGTAGCGCAGCGTCAGTTTCGGTTGCAACGCACTCCAGGTTTCCTCGCGCACCTCGCCTAAAGTGATGCCGATGCCACCGGTTGGGTCGTAGAGCGGTTCGGTGAGAGTGGTGTTCTCCCGCGTATCCTCGTCATAACGCAGCGAGAACGAGACCTGGAACGCGTCGGTGAAGTCGTAAGCAGCCTCGCCGAACACTGCCCAGGCAAAATTGTCCTGTGCGTCGGCGAGAAGGCTCAACTGCGGGCTCGGGTCGGTCGCGTCCACGAACAACGATACGCGCGGCACGCGGTAGACCGGGAAGACGCCGTTGCCACGATCGACCTGGTTGCCGGTCGAGATGTAGCGATCGGTACTGATTGCGTAGACGCCCGCGATCCAGCGAAAACGCTCGTCGGCCGGCGAGATGAAACGGAACTCCTGGCTCCACGAGTCGGTGTCCAGGAACTGCGTCTGGCTCAGGTCTGCGACCGGATCGCCGGTCAGCGCTGTAATAATCGGGCCGATGGGAAAGAAGTTGATCAGCGATTCTTCGCGCGGCACGAAGTTGAACTGGTCGCCGGTCAGCAATTCCTCGAGATCGTCATAAGCAGTGATCGAGGTAAACGTGCCCGCATCGCCATTCCACTCCAGCTTCAGTGCCATGTTGTAAATGTCGCGCTCGTTGGTGCCGGGATTGTTCACGCGAACCGGCACGTCCGTGTCATCGACCTCGGCATCGATCGTGAAGTACAGTGCCTGCGTGTCGAGCTGTGAGGCGCTCAGGCGCAGATCGGCCGAAAACGTATCGCTCGGCTCGTAAAGGACTCGAAGGCGCGCCGACAGATCCTTGTACGGATCCGCCTCCTCGCTGAGGAACTCGTTATCGATATAGCCATCCGTGTCGACATACGACGCGGTCGCACGATACTTGAAGGTTTCGGAATTGCCGATCGGGCCGCTCACCGTGCCGCGCAGCGTGTAGCCGGGGCCAGAGTCCGCGCCGAGTTCGACGCGACCTTCGAACTCGTCGCCGGGCTTTTGCGAGACGATCGTTATCGCGCCGCCGATGGCATTCCTGCCATACAGGGCGCCTTGCGGTCCGCGCAGCACTTCGATCTGCTGGACGTCGATCAGCTGCTGGGTGAACTCGCTCGGATTCGCCATCAGGACGCCATCCACGAGCACGGCGACCGACATCTCGCTATTGCGGGCCTGCGATATGCCACGAATATTGATGAACGCGGTCCCAGCATTCTGTGTCTCAATGAGCGTGGCGTTCGGCGTGAGATTGATGAAGTCGCGCGGCGTTTCGATACCCGCCGATTGAATTTCGTCGGCCGTGAATGCACGTACGGAAACGGGTGTCTCCTCGAGGGTCTCAGCACGCTTGCGAGCCGTGACCACAATTTCCTCGAGCAAAGTTTCCTGAGCACGGACTTCGGGCATGGCGAGCGAGGCGATTACGCCTGTAAGAAGCAAAGTAACGACGTTATTCATCGAACTCCCCCCAGTGTTCTTTGCATCGGAATCATGGATCGTAGTATTTTCGATATGCGAAATCAAATTCGATATGCGAAAATTGAACCATGCTGGCATGCCGCAGGCAGTATGTGACGCAGCAATTGCGAATTCGTGTCGGCACGCTGATGATGGCAAATACCTGATTGACCGCCCGGGGACTCCAGATGACGCGCAAGTCCGGCAAGAAAATGGCTACAACGGCGATATGTTCCTTTGATGCCGACAACGTGCTGATTCGGGGTAAGAACCTGGTCGACGAGTTGATCGGCAAGTACTCGTTCACTGAGCTCATCCTGCTGCAGGGGCTCGGCAAGGCGCCCACAGAGACGCAGTCCCGAATCGTAGACGCCGTATTAGTCACGATCATGGAGCACGGTCTCGTCCCTTCGGCGATCGCAACCCGGCTGACCTGGCATGGCGCCCCGGAATCGTTCCAGGGCGCGATTGCGGCCGGGTTGCTCGGCGTCGGGGACCGGTATGCCGGCACGGCGAGCGAGTGCGGCGGGATACTCGAGCGCATCGTTGCGACACCCGAGTCTGCGCGTAAGGACAAAGCCATTGACGAGGTTCGCGGGTACCGCGAAGGCGGTCGCCCCGTACCGGGCTTCGGCCACCCCATCCATCAGGAAAAGGACCGGCGCGTCGATCGACTTGTCGAGGTCGCAAAGGACGCCGGTGCCGGCGGCAAGTTCATCGCCGCCATGCGGCTGCTCGAGGCGGCGGCCAACGAGGTGCTCGGCAAGAAGCTCGTCTTGAATGTCAGCATGGCAATCGCTGCCGTGCTGGCGGAAGCCGGCGTTCCTTCGTCGATGATGCGCGGCATTGTGCTGACTGCGCGTTGCGCCGGCCTGGTCGGGCATTTGCACGAGGAGATGATGAATCCCGCCGGTCATGCACTCTGGCTCGCGGCGCAGGACGGTGTCGATTCAGATCCCTGAATCGCGGCTCATGTGGATTGACGTGGAGCAGGGGCGGCTGTATGTCGAGATTACCGGCAGCGGCCCACCACTGCTGACGGTTCACGGCTGGCCACTCGATCACCGCGTTTTCGAACCGCAAGCTGCCGGATTGTCCTCATCGCTCTCGGTTATTGCCTACGACCGCCGCGGCTTCGGCAAGTCGGAGGCGCGCCCGGACCTGCGCCTCGAGGTTGATGATATCGATCGCATACTCGATGCACTGGGGATTCCCTCGGCGCACCTGCTCGGCATGTCGCAGGGCGGGCGCATAGCGCTTCGATACGCCGTCACGCACAGCCATCGATTGCGCTCCTTGATATTGCAAGGCGCCGCTATCGACGGCCTGCATGTGGAGGAACCGGATTCAGATCAGATCCCGATGGCCGAGTACTCGGCACTTGCGAAGAGCGGTCGTCTCGATGAAGTCCGGCGGCGCTGGCTTCGGCATCCGATGATGCAACTCGGCGCCGGCTTCGAAGCGCCATCGAACCAGTTGCTGCGGATCCTTGCCGACTACGCTGGCGCCGATCTCATCGACTTCGACGCAAACCGTTACCGCTTTTCGGCCGATCTCGTCACGGCGCTGTCCGCACTGAATGTGCCGACGCTGCTGCTCACGGGCGCGCACGAAACGGGGGCGCGCAAACGGCATGCCGATGAGATTGCATCGCGCGTTGCCGGTTGCATGAGGTTGCAACTCGAGAACAGCGGACACTTGAGCAATCTGACCGAGCCCGAGCGTTACAACCGCGCAGTGCTTGAATTCTGTGAAAAAGTCGAGACGGCCGGCGGCCTGCTATAACGCGGCGCTGCGGATCGAGTCAGCCAGAACGGGGTACCTGCGCAGCTCGACCTCGATTTTTCGCGCCGCTTTGGTCAGTTCCGGCAAACGCGATTCCGCCATCGCCTGCATGGTCACCCGGGTCGTCGCTGTCGAACAGTTGATCGCCGCGAGTATCTCGCCCTGCGGGCCGAACACCGGTACCGCCACCGACACGATGCCGTAATCGAGCTCGTCCTGGATGGAGGCATAGCCTTGCTTGCGAATGTGGGCGAGGATTTTCCTGAATCGGGACCTGGACGTTACGGTTTTCGTCGTCAGCTTCGCCATGTCGACCTTGCCGATGTATTCCTCTACGCGTGACGGTTTCTCGAACGCGAGCAGGACCCGCCCGAGCGAGGTCGGATAGACCGGAAAACGCGTGCCGAAGCCGGCGGCAAGGCGAATCATACGATTCGTCGACACATGGACAAGATAAAGAATTTCCGTGTTCGAAAGGACTGCGAGCGAGGAACTGTCGCCCGTTCTGTCGCGAACTTCCTGCAAATGCGGCCTGACCACCTCGTCGAGATTCATCGATTCGATGAACGCCGATGCGAAGCCCATGACTTCCGGTGTCAGCAGGAACAGCTTGCCCTTCCGGCCGACGTAACCGAGCTCGACCAAGGTATGCAGGCAGCGCCTGGCGACGGCCGGGCTCAAGCCCGTCGCCGCCGCAACTTCGCTGATCGTCATTTCGGGCCGTTCCCTGGTGAACGATCGCAATGTCGAAAGACCGCGGGCCAGCGTACTGAGATATTCGCCGTCTTTTTTTGGCTTTGGTTTGGCAGCGCCCATCGATCGTGTTCTCCCGAATGCCGCCAATAGTAGGCATGCGGAATGGCAATTGCACTCCGAACCACTGGCATGGGCGGAATTTCGGGGACGGTGACCGTAGCTCTTGCCCGGCAATCGGGGTCACTGTCACCCCAATTCATCCACCATGATTTCCGTGATTTCAGGCGGCCTTCAAAGCATCGGCGGCCGAGAGGTAGTTGTAGCCGAGGTCGCGCGCGACGGCTTCGTGGTTTACGTGGCCCGCATGCACATTCAGACCGTTTGCGAGATGTTGGTCGCGTGACAAAGCTTCGCGCCAACCGAAGTTCGCTAGTGCCTTGGCAAAGGGCAGCGTGACGTTCGTCAGTGCAAACGTCGAGGTGCGCGGCACGGCGCCGGGCATGTTGGTAACACAGTAATGCACGACGCCGTCGACAACGTAGGTCGGTTCGGCGTGCGTGGTCGGACGGCTGGTTTCGAAGCAGCCGCCCTGGTCGATGGAGATGTCTACCAGCACCGAACCCGGCTGCATGGATTTGACGTGATCTTTCGACACGAGCTTCGGCGCCGCCGCACCGGCGATCAGTACTGCGCCGATGACGAGATCGGCATCGACGATAAACGTGTCGATGGCCTGCTTGGTCGAGAACTGTGTGCGCACGCGCCCGCCGAAGATTTCGTTGATCTGCCGGAGCCGCGGCACGGAACGATCGAGTACGGTGACGGATGCGCCGAGGCCCGCCGCCATTTCGGCCGCGTGGGTACCGGCAACGCCGCCGCCGATCACCAGCACTTTGCCGGGCGCAACACCGGGCACGCCGCCGAGCAGTACGCCGCGTCCGCCGTTGGCTTTCTGCAGAGCATAAGCGCCGGCCTGGATCGAAAGGCGGCCGGCGACTTCGCTCATCGGGGTCAGCAAAGGGAGGGATCGATCCGGCGCTGTGACGGTTTCGTAAGCAATGGCGGTTGCGCCGGATCTGACCAGCGCTGCGGCCTGTTTCGGATCGGCGGCAAGATGCAGGTAGGTGAACAGCACCTGGTTCCTGCGCAGCATGGCGCATTCGTGAAGCTGGGGTTCCTTGACCTTGACGATCAGGTCCGCGGCTTCGAATACCTGCTCGGGCTTAGCCACGACCTTCGCGCCCGCGGCTTTGTAATCCGCGTCGGTCATGCCGATGCCGGCGCCGGCATTGGTCTCGACGATCACTTCGTGGCCGTCGTGCACGAGCTCGCGGACGCCGGCCGGCACCATGCCGACGCGGTATTCCAGAATCTTGATTTCCTTGGGTACGCCGATCTTCATTGTTATTGTCCCCCGGGACCGCAGTGTTTGAGTTGTGCAGAATACCCCTGGATCGGCGCAATCGCCTTGCGGAATCAGTGGCTGCTGGGCTCAAAGATGGCATACTCTGTCGTCCAAATAACTTTCCTTAGCAGAAACTGCCATGCCACTCGATCGTTACGACAGGGCCATACTCCAGGCGTTGCAGCAGGACGGGCGCATCAGCAACGTACACCTCGCTGCCCGCGTCAACCTCTCCGAGTCTGCCTGCCTGCGCCGTGTGCGCGCCCTCGAACAGGACGGCCTGATCGAGCGCTATGTGGCATTGCTGAACCAGAAAAAAGCGGGTGTCGGCGGCACGGTGTTCGTGCATATAGCATTGCGCCGTGAAGAACAGAGCGAACTCGCCGCGTTCGAAAAAGCGGTTCAGGACATTCCGGAAATCATGGAGTGCTATCTAATGACCGGCGAGTTCGATTACCTGTTGCGCGTCGTCGTATCCGACATGGCGGATTTCGAGCGCCTGCATAACGAAGCATTGACGCGGCTACCCGGCGTTGCGCGAGTCAATTCCAGCATCGCGATA
>CAYXKM010000193.1:0-10691 GCA_964465665.1 uncultured Woeseiaceae bacterium | reverse complement strand
TCCCGTACTCGAGTACGTGAGCTTGACGAAATTCCTGAAATCCTCGAGCGTCGCGTAACGGCGTCCCTTGTCGAGGTCGCGCACGAACGGCGAACCATACGCCGGCACCAGCACGGTTCGAGGCCCGCCGATGATCACATTCCGTTCCGGGTTCCGCGCATGCTGGGTGTACTCGGACGGTGCCGTCGCTTTGACGATCGACCGGCAAAGCCCCCGCGGAAAACGCACCAGCTCTCCGGTGACATCTGCTCCGGCCTCCCGAAACAGCTTTACCGCCTGCGGGAAATCGCGAAATTCGACGCCGATCTCCTGCAGCAACGTGTCGGCGTTCGACTCGATCAGTTCGAGGCTGGCCTCATCGAGCATGTCATAGACCGGAATGCGCCTTTCGATGAAGGCCGGAGCATGTTGCCGCGCTGCGTCCTTGCGCGCTGCCAGTTTCGCCTCGCGGCCGCCCGCGCTGCGTTTCCGAACTCGGACATTCATACTCGAACCCCTGGCGTGCCGCACAGGATTTGCGCAGCACTGTATAGCGCGTATTCGACACATAAGTCTGGGCCGTATCAAGGGCTTGCCCACAATCTGCCGCGACGCCGGAATGTCCAAAAACGACATAGGCAGGACGGCCCGGGGCGTGCCCGCAAGGAATCGCCCGTGAGCCCGGTCCGTTGCAGGATTCCTTCGGTTTTTCAGCGTTTGACGGTCATAGGCTCCGAACCGGAGCAGTGGGTCGCTGCCGGTGCAGCCATTGCTCATCGATCCAGTAGTCGGCCGGGTCGGACAATGGCGGTCGGCCGCGGATCATGTCGGCTGCTTTTTCCGCGGCCATGATCGTCGGCGCATTCAGATTGCCGTTGGTAATGGTCGGAAAAACGGATGAATCGACAACGCGCAGCCTTGAGATTCCACGCACTTTGCAGTCCGGCGTCAGGACCGCCATGCGATCGTCGTTCGCACCGATTTTGCAGCTGCAGGACGGGTGATAGGCGCTTTCCACATTCTGCCGGACCCATGCGTCCACCTCGTCGGTCTGATCGAGATCGAGTGCCGGCTGAATCTCGTCACCACGGTAGGCGTCCATGGCCGGCTGGTGCAGGATCTCGCGCGCAAGTTTCAGGCATAGACGCCAGTCCTCACGATCCTTCTCGGCCGACAGGTAGTTGAAGCGGATTTCCGGGGACGCATCGTCTGACGATGCGGTAATCCTCACACTGCCGCGGCTCGCGGGTTTGTTGGGACCCACGTGCACCTGGAATCCGTGCCCGGCGAATGCCGTGCGCCCGTCATAACGCATCGCGGCAGGCAAGAAGTGAAACTGGATGTCGGGCCAGCGTACGCCGGCGCGCGAACGGATGAATGCACCCGATTCGAAATGGTTGGTGCCGCCGAGTCCGGAGCGCGTTATTAACCATTGCGCACCGATCAGGCCCTTGCTGAACCAGTCGAGTTTGTTGTTGAGCGTTATGGGCTCCTTGCAGCGATGCTGGAAATAGACTTCGATGTGGTCCTGCAGGTTTTCACCGACGCCGGGAAGTTCGTGTACGACCGGAACGCCGGCATCGTTCAGCACTGTGGCCGGGCCGATCCCCGATCGCTGCAACAGCAAAGGCGAGCCGATCGAACCCGCGCACAGGATGACTTCCGCGCGAGCGGCCGCCTGCTCCGCCCGTCCTCCGGAAATGTAATTGACTCCGGTTGCCGTCCTGCCGTCGAAACGGATCGCGGTGACGCTGACGTGCGTAAGGAGTGCGAGATTGGGCCGGCGCAGTGCGGGACGAAGATACGCGTGCGCTGTCGAACAGCGGACACCGCCGTCAACGGTCATGTCCATTTTGCCGAAGCCTT
This sequence comes from uncultured Woeseiaceae bacterium, assembly GCA_964465665.1. Lineage (GTDB taxonomy): Bacteria > Pseudomonadota > Gammaproteobacteria > Steroidobacterales > Woeseiaceae > JAKEGN01. The sequence goes on along the minus strand of CAYXKM010000193.1, from coordinate 8,846 downwards.
CCTGCTGATAGCCGTTGGCATCCTCCGTTGCCGGGTAGCCGGCTTCCTGCCCGGCTTTGATGAACGCGCGATACAGGGGATTGCGCATCCCGTTCCCGTTGCAGGTCGCCAGTGGGCCGTCGCCGCCGCGATATCGGTCTGCGCCGTTTATTGAGGATTCTGCCTTGCGAAAATACGGCAGGCAGTCGGCATATCCCCATCCGGAGGCGCCCAGGCTCTGCCACTCTTCGAAATCGCAGGGGTGTCCGCGGACATAGACCATGCCGTTGATAGACGACGATCCACCGATGACCCGCCCGCGCGGGCAGTCGAGTCGCCTGCCGTCGAGGAACGGTTCGGCCACGGTGCGGTAACCCCAGTTGTATTTCGTGGTGTTCATCGGGATGGACAGCGCGCTCGGCATACGAATGAACACGCTGCTGTCGGAGCCTCCCGCCTCGAGCAGGAGGACGCGGGTTCCGGGGTCCTCTGTCAGCCGGTTTGCCATGACGCAGCCTGCCGAGCCGGCACCGACAACGATGTAGTCAAATTCCTTCATCGAACGACCGTATGGCTCCCCTGCCTCTTGACCCGACGCTGCAGTGCCCAGGTTGCCAGAAAGCCGAAGGCGGCAGCGAATGCAACATACGCATAAAAAAACTGGTACGCGGTAGCCGTTGAATAGGCTTCCTGCAATCGGCTGCTGACCTGCGGAATATACGCGTCGGAACTGTAACCCATGATGGAAATGAATCCGATTGCGGATCCCAGCACCCTTTCGGGCAGCGGGCAGTCGTAGAGCAGCGCCCAGAATATTCCTCTGGCAGCGTAGACCAGCAGTCCGAAGGGAAAGATGAAGACCCACAGCGTCCAGGCGAAACCGGGGCTGGTCTCCATCAGGGCAAGGTACAGGCAGCCGCCGATTCCCGCGACGAACAGCCACATCATCAGTCGCACATTGGAGATTCTGTCGCCGATCATCCCGCCTAGCACACCACCGATCGGCCGCATCCACAATTTGCTGGCACCGAGCATCGTTGCCGCCGCGAGCGTTATACCGAATCCACCGGTTTCGGCAAAACTCGGGAACTCGATCGTAGCCCAGAAGAGATGGTATACGGCCGTGAGAATCACGCAGAGCAGCCAGACCGACGGCTGCTTTACTATGAGAACGACATCCGCAAGCGTAATCGACTCCGTTTCTCCGCGATCCGTATTCTGCATTGTGTTTTTCATGAACAGCATCAATACACCAAGCGCAGTTGCCAGCACGGTGTAAATGACAATTACATTGATCATGCCCAGTGCGCGGGTCGCGAAGAGCGAAAATGAGAAACTCGCGACCGTGAGGAGGATGGCTTCGAAAAGACCCCTGCCGCCTTCGAGCGTGCCGAACAACCGACCCTGTTCATTGCCGCCGGCGAGAAGGCGGACGTGCTTGAACATCGCTGCCCAAAGTATGCCGACACCGATGACACCCCACAGGCCATAAATGACAAGCAACTCGGTATAGCCCGGAATCGTCGCGTACCAGGCGTAGGTTGCCGCGCTCGAAAACAGGGCAATGACAACCAGTTTAAGTGGCGATACGCGGTCGGCGAGCCAGCCACCCGGCAGGTAGCAGACTATCGAACAGATGGCGTAAGTGGTACTGAGGTTGCCGAGCTGAACTTCGCTCAGTTGAAAAGTCTCGAGCAAGGACGTTTTAAAAAGTTGTCGCAGGTACGGAGCGCTGTAGATGACGGATGCGGCCAGCGCCAGCGTAATGACCTGGAGATAGACAAGGACGGCAGCCGGCAGTCGCCGGGTGGAATTCATCTTATGAACGACTTGCCGTCCAGCTGCGCGCGAACCGGTCCCGGTATTTCGAGCCCGAGGTGATCGGCGAGTGACGGCATGATGTCGACAATGCCGGGATTATCAAAAAAATTGTCGTTGAGCTTCTGGCTGTTGGTCACGATCCAGATGCTGCGTTCGCGTTCTGACTGGTAGCCATGATCCTTACCGGTCTCCGCGTCTCTCCCATGATCAGTCGTGACCACCAGCAGCCAGTCCTCGTTGTGGCTCGTCCGTCGCTCTTTGATCGACGCCCAGATGACGCCGATCTGTGAATCGATGAGGCGTACTGCGGCCGAAAATTCCGGGCCATCGCCGAAACGGTGCGCCACATCGTCCGTGTGTTCCAGGTAAACCCACGACAGATCCGGGCCGGCATCCTGGATGTACCTTGCCGCTTCTTCGACGACGATCGCGTCGATCTGCCGGATGTAATCGCCGGCTTCGTCATGAGGAAACCTGTCCGTGTCGAGCTCGAAGCCGTCAAAGTGATAGTCGATCTTGTGTCCGCCGGCTGCTTCCAGTCCATCGCCGACCAGACGGGTCCTGTTGTCCAGCCAGGTCGAGAAAATGGCTGTCACGAGTGCAGGATTGTCAGCCTTGGCGACCCGGAAAATGTCCCAGTAGGCATAATTCGGATTCTCGACGGAGTTGTCCCAGACATTGTGCTTGTTGGCCCAAGTGCCCGTGAGCAGGCTGTTGTAGCCGACGGCGGAAACTGTCGGGCTTTCGGATTCGTGCCCGATCGCACCGCCAACGTAAGCATGCGTGTAAGCGCCTTCGGCACTGATTTCATCCAGCGCTGGTGTTGGCGTCTGTTCCAGTTCGTCCGGCGGGATGCCATCAACTATGATGAATACGGCCTTTGGAATCCTTTCCGAATCGGTCGCAATGGTTTTGCATGCCGACAGTGACGCAGCCCCGATGACGGTTACCAGTGCGGCGCAGCAAAGCGCAACTGCATGTTTCTTTTGCATCGAATCCTCGCTGTGATGAACAGTGTAATGCAATTGCACGCGTCACTCGATACGCGCGCCCTGACGTATGAGCTCCTGCTGCACCGATTTAATGCTGACGTCGTGGAAACCCACTCCCGATTTCAACGCCACGGCGGCCGCAACCCCTGCGCCCTGGCCGCTGACCGCACAGCACATCATGTTGCGCACGGCCGCATGCGAGTCCCGGTCGCCGCCGATACACCGCCCGGTTACCAGCAGGCTGCTCACGCGCTTCGGTAACATGCAACGGTAGGGAATATGAAAATAACGCCCGGTCGTCGGCAAAATAAGGATGCCGTAACCATCGATGAACTCCGGGAAGATGCCGATCGAGTCGTCGAACCGGGCCTGCTCGCGAACATCCCGGCTGACCAGGTTGTACTGCGCATCGATTTTTCGTGTATCGCGGATACCGATGGTCATGCCGAAGTTGCGCAGTTTTGCGTTTGCGCAGCCGGGCGCGAATCGGCGCAATGCTTGCACGGCCATCATCGCCTGGCGCCTGCCCTCGATTTCTCCGGCGCTAAGGTCATCCGCGCTGGTGCCGTCGCAGCCGGCCAGATGCACCAGGTTGAGATAAGTCAGGTCGCCCTGGTCGGAGATGGCCCCCCAGGTACCGCAGATAGTGGTCAGGTTCGGCGGGATGATGCCGGCCGCCATAGCTTTCTCGAAGGGCTTGCGCAGGAACGGGGAAAACATGTGGTCTTCCTTGCCGGTGGTTTCGATGGTCCACTCACCACCCTCCCAGTCCTTGTACGTCTGCGGATCGGCCTTGACATGTTCTATAAACTTCTTTTTGTCGACGCCGGTCATCGAAAACATCACCGACGCCGCCATCATGTTCTCTTTCGGAGTCTTGAAGTACGGCGCCCCGGCACAAGCAGCGACATCGGCATCACCGGTCGCATCTATGATGCGCTTCGCCAGGATTGCTTCACGGCCGGACTTGCTCTCCGTGATGACGCCTCTGATCTCGCTGCCTTCCATGATTGGTGCAACGACAAGCCGGTGCAGCATCGGGCGGATACCCGCCTCCTGAACAAGAACGTCGGCAACGTACTTGAATGCCTCACCGTCCAGTGCATGGCTGTTCGACTGCGGTTCTGGCACAGCGGCGCCCATCGACTTGGCGCGTTCCTCGAACTCGATGCCGATGCCTTCGCTGTCAACGGTATTTTCGTGGCGATACCAGGCAAAGCCTTCGACGCCGACCTGGGTGATATTGCCGCCGAAGCAACCATTTCGCTCGAGCAACGTGGTTTCGACCCCGGCACGTGCCGACGCCAATGCCGCCGCAAGACCACCCGGCCCGCTGCCCACGACCAGCACGTCCGTCTCCGCGACCACGTCGACAGTGCGTGCCAATTCCCTGATCTGCTTCATCTGCAAGGTCCTTTCGAGTCCTCAATGCCCCGGGTGATCAGTCCGACGGTTTGCCAGTCTGTAAAACAGGTATGGCATAAGCGTGACCCAGAGCAGGAACAGCGACCAGAGGCGGCCATTCAGCAGGTTGTAGTCGTCGAGCAGCCGCTGCCAGGCATGACCTGCCACATAGTGGCCAAAGCCGAATTCGAAAGCGATGGTGAATACCAGCCATGCGCAGCCGACCAGCCAGGCCTGGTTTGCAGATTCCAGCGGCCATCGTCGACTGACAAACCAACCGACGGCCCCGGTCGCAACGATGCCGGTCACGGTCGAGACCTGGTGAGCGGTGAGCTCCGACAGTACTTTCGCGTAGCTACCCTGCCGCACCACGCCATTCAATACCGCCACCACGGCAAGCAGGAACCAGCAAAGCAGGTGTTTGAGGACCATGGTTGCCCTACGGCTCGGAAAATCGCATCTTTGGCTCATCCATCCGGTTGCGCACTCTGCTCACGCCACCTGGCCACATCGAACATCCATAAGTGCGAGAACCTTGCACGTGGTATTCCAGTTTCTAATGGTCATGCCCTGATAGACCGGCATCCCGACAATTCGCGACAGGTGGCTTTGCGCCGCTTTGGCTGTCAGTCTCGAAAAATACAATACATCGGTTCCTGCCGCGACCTGGTCAACTCCGGTTTTTGTTGTGACACTCTTCAATGCGTCGGCGACAGTCAGTGGCTCTTTGAGATACATCACATCGTACCGATACTTCTGGGGTTCGCTGCCAAAGCCTTTCGGCGCTTTTCGAACAATCTGACCTAGTCTTTCATGAGAGCGCAAAACAATGCGTGCTTCGTACGGCTTGAACGCTTTCGATAACACCTTCTCGAGTTTATCCGTCAGCTTGCCATGGTCCGCTTCGGCTGATTCGAAGACAACGTTACCGCTTTGAATATATGTAGCAACGTTCTTCATCCTGTTAGCTTCAAAACAGGCCCTCAAATCCGCCATTCGGATTACGTTCCCGCCTCCGACATTGATGCCGCGGAGTAGCGCAATGTACAGCGTGTTGGCCATGACGTTCGCTCAGGGCACTTTCTTAGCAGTGAAAGCCGGGCATCAAGTAGCGGTGTGGTCCATCATAGGATCGTGCCGCTTCAAACTCGGATATGACACTGTTTGAAACATTCAACAGGACACTTGCAACATTTGGCTGATCTTGCAGCAGCCTGAGTGAGCGATTCGGCCCGAAAATCCTGGCCGAATAAACGGAAAACGGGCGTCTGGCCAATTCCTCCCACTCCGCCGATTCATCTGGCGGCATGTGCTCCGAGTACTTTGCGAAGCACTTTTGTTCCGCAGAAATAGCGAAGGAGAGTCGTTCCTCGAAGCTCCCGTGTATCGCAAACAGGTCTGTCATGCCAAAGTCGACGGACATCACTACGCCGTGGGTTCCCTGCGGTGCTTTCATCATTACATCAATGACTTCGATGTCATAGTTGTTTCGCAAAGCGTGCAGCTCTGGCACTGAAAGCCCCGTGTTGAAGAATACCGTGGCCGCTTGAAGTTCGTCTGGGGTCGTCAGCGCGAGACCGACGAGCCTTTCGAAGTGCGTACTCAGCGACTGGTCCCGCGCTTCGGCATCGCGCGGCACGAAGGGGTTCAGCGCATCATCTGCCATTTGTTTGTCGCTTGCCGGTTCCGCCAAACCGCTAAATGGGAGCAGTGCCATCAGCAGACCGCAAAGCGACGAGCGCTGACAGAGTCTTGCAACAGAACAAAATCGAAGCGGCTCATGAGGTCTGTCTGTACGCATGTTCAGTCTTGCAGCGGCCCAATGGGCCTGCCATCGCCCAGGCCGTAGACGAAAGTTTGGCCATTGATCTTGACCATGCGCTTGCCGAGCTTCGGAAAGTCCGCAACCTCGCAGTCGAGGTTTTCGCCACCCATGAGGTACACCAATTCCTCCTTGAACGAGTTCCGCAGATGATGGGCCACCGAGGGTGTCGGAAACGCCATGAAATCACCCGGGCCGACTTCGTACTCGGCACCATCGATCTCCGCGATCGCATGACCGGCAAGGATGTAGATCCACTCCTCTTCGCGGTAATGGGAGTGGTACGCGAATGACTCCTTGCCACCGGGTATGCGCACAATGCTGACGCCTGTACGCTTAAGGCCGCCGACTTCGCTCAGGTGCGTGCCGAACAAGAGCGACTCGGGATTCCAGGGGTGCGACCCACTGGTTTCCGCAGCCTTGACAGCGTGGGCGCGAATGAGATGCGGATACTCGCCGTTACTCGACATTACTCCATCCTCCAAAGTTTGTGCCACGCATCAACAGCGCTGATTGCCGACCTGAAACTACCCTGACTCAAGTCGCCGCTTAATATCCGTGTATGCAGACTTGATAAGTTCGATCAAAGCTGTCGCTTCGATGCCGCCTTCCGGCCTGAGCTTGACGTGGCGCATGTACTTGCCGGTTCCTTCCAGCAGATCCAGTGGATCCGCGAGTTCGGCGCCATTGAAAAATCCAACATTGACATGCGCTTTGAACGCGTTGACATAGGCGAAGGCGGCGTCAGCAACGCACGCGGTAGGATGGCCGTCGTGCAGCAATTCACGTACATCATCGCCACAACTGCGGATAACGTCGAACCAATGCCGCGCGATGGCGCCCATTTCACCCGAATGCGCATTCATCCAGGCACTGATTGCCGGATCTCGCCTGACCGAACTCGAAAGCCGAAAGATTCGATTCACTCCGATTACGCCTGGAACAGCAACCCCACTACAAGCGCCAAGACAGATACGGCAGGCGGTAAGTCCAGCGGGTTGTCAGGTGTCGGGCTCACCTCATTGTTCCGAACTTCGATGCTTTGCGACCATTGGGCAGAGCCAAGCCTTGAGAAAGCTCAGAGAACCGATCGGGGCAGGAAACCATATTAATGCCGCATAGAGTCCCGATTGCGCGAGCACCATTACAGTCGTCGCGGCTGTAACAGCAAATATCAAAACTGCGAAGCTCGCCGAAGCGACCCAATGTACGCCGATCAAGCTATTACAATTTTCACATCGAGCATCACCAAAAAGCAGCCTTCCAATTGGCAGTGTCCGTTCCGAGCAAACTGGGCAGCGCCTGCGATTCACTTTCGACGCCTAACGTTTCGGTTCATCGATCGGGCACTGACAATTGGACCTTGGCATTCCACCTCTCGCGGACCAGTCAACCTCATGCACTCTATGCCATAGAACCGCATTGGCTATTTGAAAACCAAGTGTGCCACAGTGGATTCGAGATTCCAGTAGATTATTGCCAGCGCAGTCAGGTCGAAGGCGGCGTGCGCAATCATCAACATGAAGATCCGGCCTGTGACTGCGAAGGTGGCCCCGAACACAAGCCCGACGATCGTGGCCTGCTGCACTCCAGGGAGTCCTTGTTCAAAGTAATGGGCCAGGCCAAACAATCCGGCGGTAAGCAACACGATCAAGGCCTTCGCTCTCGCGCCGCACCCGAAAAGCTTACCCAGGCGTTCGAACATAAACCCGCGGAAAAGTGTCTCTTCTCCGAATCCCGCGCCGACGATTACGGCGTAGAACATTCCCGGGAGCGCGGACCGGTTTCCGACAAGGTATTGGTATGTCTGATTGATGGGTTCGGCCCCGAGCAGCGGCATCACGATGATCTTCAGCAGGAACTTGAGGGTTATTCCGAATGCAAGACCGACGAACACGGTGCGAACCCAACTCTTGGGTCGTACAAATCCAATCTCGCTCAAGGGAGTGCCCGACTGTTGAGCCCACAACAACACGAGTATGGCGCTGAGCGGCACAATGATTAGATTGCCCGCGAAGACAACGAGAATCGCAAGGGTTCCAACCGGCCCGAATCCGCGCAGTCCAGCCGCGACACGATCTCCAAACTGCATGCCGGCTTGCGCTTCGGCCGGAACTTTACGGCAGGGTGCTGGCAATTTCGGGACGTCACTTGTCATGCTGATCTCACAAGGCCGCCCAGGTCACGGGCAGCGCTTCCGCTTCGACGCCTTCTCGATGTAGGGGATCGCGTCGGGCGTCTTGCAGTTCGTCTCGCCGTGGTCGACCTCGACCTTGCCGATGCGCTTGGCCGCCTCGATCGCCTTCTTGCGAAGCGCAGGTTTGAAGACCCCGATCGCGATAAGTGCGCCGTTCATCGCGTACCGCGCCCAGTTCGGGGAGCGGTGGATCTCCTTCTCGATCGTCGCCAGGACTCGGTCGGCGTCCGCGTCGCTGATCGAGTCCGGATCGTCCTTCAGGCGGACGCCGAGGATTCCGTAGCCCATCTCGCGATGGAGTTCGTCCGGCGACTGCATCCAGGCGCGCATCGTCTCTTCCGCGATTGGGCTGCGGGCCAGAAGCCCGGATAAGTAACAGCCGATGAAGCGGACCGGCCCGTCCTGGACCAGGCCGTCCGCGTCGGACCGGGTCAGCTTCTCCGGGTCGGCGACCTGGAGCGCCAAGACGCGCGCTTCGGCGTTCCCTGTCTTCCAGAGCTCCATCGCGAGCGCATGGTTGACCTTGATCCTTTTCTGAAGCTTGGCGATCTCCGACGTCAGCACGCCGAAAACCTGCTCGCCCGATCCGTGGCGCCGATAGATCGCGGCCGTCTGAGGTTTACCGAGCTTC
>CAYXKM010000192.1:0-5811 GCA_964465665.1 uncultured Woeseiaceae bacterium | reverse complement strand
GCGAGGAGTTGCAAGTCTCGCCTGCGCGTCGCAGGCGTCACGATTCGTCGTTCGCGCGAATCGGGTAATACACGTAGGTGATGAGCTCGGCCTCGGGGATGCGGGTCGGGTCGCTGACGTACGATTCCCAGGCATCGCCGTTACGGGCAATGCCATTTGCCGCAAGATACGCGGCGATTTTGTCGTGGGTCTGGCCGAGCGACAGGTAGGAGCCCACATGTTTGACCCGGATCGCGGGTCCCTCATAGGTCTTGCCGAGTTGGACTCCCTGGTCACTGCGCGGAGTTGCCTCCGTAATGCCGCGCACTGGTATCGCGGCGTCGAATGCAAGGTCCTGCCCACGGTATCCGCGGCTGATCGAAATGGCGGGGCCGGCCTCGGTCAATCCATTGCGGTCGATGAAGTTCAGCACCTTGAAATAGGCGTCTCCCATGGATTCGGAAATGGCCGCAGCGAGCGGGATGCTGGTCGTGCTGAGGTAGGCAAAGTCCTGGGCTTCGACGACAACAGTCTCGATTTCGGTGTCGCTGAAGTCTGCCCGCGGCAGACGTTCGGCCATAGCCTTGAGATTCATGAGCCCGGATTCGTAGTCCTCGCCTATGATGCTGTCGAACATCAGCCCGGCATATCGCCCCAGCAGATTCAGGCCGAAACTTGCATCGAATGACCACACGACCGTTGTGCCGGCATCGGACGCCTGCAGGTTGAAAGTTGAAGTCGTGCTGCCCGGACCTCCCAGATTGAGTTCGCTGACAACCCGTTCATGCGGGATGCTTTCGATAATGCGTTGCGAGCCCTGGCCAACAACGTTGCCGTCCCAGGCCAGCATGGCGCCGACACCCCGGCGCGGGCCGCTGATCTCGTAACGGGCATTGGGATCCGTTTCCTGCCACGGTGACCATTTGCCGATCTGGTGAAAGTCATTGACCAGCGCGAAAACTGTCGCGGCTGGCGCATCGATAAGAATTCCACGTTCGATATGCGTGCGCGAAGGCAGAAAGATGCCGACTGCAAATAAAAGCAGTACGACTGCGCCGAGCGCGATCAACACCTTTCTCACAACCTGCATTATTTCGATCCGGGTTCCCTGCAACGCGCGAAAGTCTCTCACTGCGACAGCCCGCTGACCAGCACAACCGATTGTCATGTACAACGGATAGTGCAGGCAGGGGCGGGCTTCGGCACAATGTCCGGCATCAGGTAAGCGGTGTCGGCGGCGTGACCAGCAAAGCAGAATCAGAACAGCCCATCGGTGTATTCGATTCCGGCGTCGGCGGACTGACGGTGCTGAAAGCGATTCGTCAGCAGTTGCCGGCCGAGCATCTCGTGTACCTCGGTGATACAGCGAGGCTCCCGTACGGCACCAAAAGCCCGGCATCCGTATTGAGATATGCGATGCAGGCAACGGCGCACCTGCAGTCGCGCGGAGTCAAGATGCTGGTCGTCGCCTGCAATACGGCATCGGCTGTCGCTCTCGATGAATTGCAGAGGGCGCTCGCGCCATTGCCGGTCATCGGCGTGGTCGAACCCGGCGCCAGGGCGGCGATAGAGGTGCGGCCGGGCGCCCGGCACCTCGTGCTCGCGACCGAAGCCACCGTCCGGCTCGGTGCCTACGGCAAGGCCATACGGCGGCTCGATCCCGAAGCGACTGTCAAAGAACTTGCCTGCGAACTGATGGTCGCTCAGGCTGAGGAGGGTTGGACACAGGGCGATACTGCGATTGCCATCGTCCGGGAATACCTGCGACCGATGATCGCCGGCGCCGACGCCTACCACCCGGAATCGCTGATATTGGGCTGTACGCATTTTCCGATACTCGGCGGAGCGATTCGCAGTGTCGTCTCGCCGCATGTATCGATCACGGATTCCGCCGGGACGACGGCGGCGGTCGTGGCCACGGAACTTGCGGACCGGGCGCTCGAACGAGTGTCGAATACCGCAGGCACACTGCGCCTGCTTGCAACCGATGGCGCGAGCCGTTTTGCGCGCGTCGGCGGCACTTTCCTCGGCGAACAGCTGGCTGCCGGTGACATAGAACTCGTTGATCTGTGAGATAATCGCGCCAAATTTCATCTACGGCGGGAATCCCTCGTGAATCTGAAGACCTGTCTGCGCCTGACGGGCGCTGTTGTATTGAGTGTACTGTTGCTCGGCGGCTGCAGCCGCCCGGCCCCTGAAGTAGCGGCGACGGATGTCGCCCCCGGCCCACCGGCGGAGATCGCGCCCCGGCCCGGCATTTATGCGGAAGTCGATTTAATATCGGATCTCTCGGGCCTCGGCCCCGATGAGCGCAAGATGCTGGTGCTCATGATCGAGGCATCGGAGATCATGGACGGGTTGTTCTGGCGCCAGGCATTTGGTGACAGTTACCCGGAATGGCTGCAAAGCATCGGTGTCGCCGAACAGCGGCAGTTTGCCGAACTGAACTACGGTCCGTGGGACCGGTTGGACGGCGACAAACCGTTCATGCCCGGATTCGGACCCAAACCGCTGGGTGCGAACTTTTATCCTTCCGACATGACACGCGAGGAGTTCGAGTCGGCCGAGCTCGCCGACAAGACAGGGCTATATTCTTTGGTCCGGCGTGACGATGCCGGAAAGCTCGTGACCATCCCGTACCACGTCGAATACGCACCGGAACTGGAGAAAGCCGCCGCGTTGCTTCGCGCCGCTGCCGACCTGAGCGAACACGAGGGATTTGCCGATTACCTGCGGCTGCGCGCAGACGCCCTGGTCACGGATGATTTCCAGGCCAGCGACCTTGCGTGGATGGATGTGAAGACCAATCCCATCGAACTGGTGATCGGGCCGATCGAAACCTACGAGGACCAGCTTTACGGATACCGCAGTGCGTACGAGTCCTATGTACTGATCAAGGACCTGGAGTGGAGCGAGCGCCTCGCGCGCTTCGCGGAATTCCTTCCGGAACTGCAACGCGGGCTGCCGGTCGATGCCGGTTACAAGGCCGAAACTCCGGGAACGGATTCCGACCTCAACGCGTACGACGTCGTCTATTACGCCGGACACAGCAACGCAGGTTCCAAGACGATCGCGATCAACCTGCCTAACGACGAGCAGGTGCAGCTGCAGAAAGGCACCCGGCGATTGCAGCTCAAGACCGCAATGCAGGCGAAGTTCGAGAAAATACTCGAGCCGATCGCCGATGTCCTGATCGACGAATCACAGCGCAGCCACGTCGATTTCGATTCGTTTTTCGCCAATACCATGTTTCATGAAGTGGCCCACGGGCTCGGCATCAAGAATACGGTCAATGGCAAGGGAACGGTGCGTGAAGCGTTGCTCGATACGGCATCCAGCATGGAAGAAGGAAAAGCGGACATCCTGGGCCTGTACATGATCACGAAGTTGCACGAGACCGGAGAACTCGGCGAGATCGATCTGCGCAACAATTACGTGACTTTCATGGCAGGGCTTTTTCGTTCGATCCGATTTGGCGCAAGCAGCGCACACGGCAAGGCCAACATGGTGCGCTTCAACTTTTTCGCCGAACACGGCGCCTTTGTCAGGGACCCGGAGAAAGGCACTTACAGCGTGAACTTCGAGCGTATGCAGCAGGCCATGGCGGAATTATCGAAGCTGCTGCTGACCATCCAGGGCAACGGTGACTACGAAGCTGCAACCCGGCTGATGGAGGAAAAAGGCGTCGTTGGCGCGGGATTGCAGGCTGACCTCGATCGATTGACCTCCGCCAGTATCCCGGTGGACATCGTATTCAACCAGGGCGTGGCCGAACTGGGGCTGGAATGAAAAGAGCAATGCAGGAGTTGAGTATGGTGTCGCGACTGGGCTGTGCCGCACTCGCCGCTGTGCTGATCGTAGCAATGGCCGGGTGCACGAAATCGGGCGATGGACCGGCCGATGGACCGGGCGATGGACCGGGCGATGAACAGACCGCGGAAGCCAAAGCTCCCTGGACCGAGTTTGCCAATGCGAGCATAGCCGAGTACTACCGGCGGAATCCCGAATCCGCGGTCAACGCCGGGCTTCACGAATACGACGGCCGGATGCGCGACATGAGCATCGCCGCGAACGACGAATACGTTGCCTGGCTCAGGCAGGCCGCGGCCGCGGTGCAGGCCTACGGAAATCTCGACGGTATCGAGGAATTCGAGCGCCAATACCTGCTTGCGGCAGTCGCAGGCGAGATCTTCGACTATGAAACCTCGGGCTTCATTCGCAGCAATCCGATTTTCTATACCGGCCACATCGGTACCAGCGTTTACATCGACCGGGAATACGCGCCGCTGGCCGTCCGCCTTGCCGCCTACAACAAATACATCGCGCAATTGCCGGCGTTTCTGGACACAATGCAGGCGAATCTCGAGCCGCCCCTGCCGGCGCCGTACGTAACCGTCGGGAAACGCATCCTGTCTGGCTACGCCGATTATCTGCGGGACACCGTGCCCGGCATATTCTCATCCGTCGATGACGAAAAATTGCAGGCGGAGTTTCGCGCGGTCAACGGCGCCGCGTTGGCTGCAGCACAGCAGACTGCCGACTGGCTCGGCACCCTGCAGGACACAGCGAACGATGCCTATGCACTGGGCGAAGCCCGATTCCTGCAGATGTTGCGCGCAAAGGAAGGTGTGGAGATCACGATTGCAGAACTCAAGGCAGCGGGCGAGCGCGACCTGCAGGCAAATCTGACTGCCCTGGAAATAGCGTGTTCAGAGTTTGCGCCGGGCAGAGACGTCAGGACTTGCGTGCTCGAGGTGCAGAACAAGAAGCCCGAAGGCGGCGCTGTCGCAGGCGCACGACGGCAGCTTCCGATGCTGCGAAAATTTGTCGAAGACAACAAACTGGTGTCGATTCCGGGTACGGAAGAAGCCCTGGTCGACGAAGCACCGCCGCACCGGCGCTTCAATGCGGCCTACATCAATATTCCAGGGCCATTCGAGACGGGCCTTCCCAGCACCTATTACATAGCACCGGCAGATCCGGAGTGGTCAGAGGAAGACCAGCGTGCGTATATCCCCGGTGAAACGAGCCTGCTCGCCATTTCGGTGCACGAGGTCTGGCCGGGGCATTTTCTGCAGTTCCTGCACGCCAACCGTGCGGAGAATGACGTGGGACGCCATTTCGGCACCTATACCTTTACCGAAGGCTGGGCGCATTACACCGAACAGATGATGTGGGACGCAGGACTCGGCGATGGTGATCCGGAAGTGCGCATCGGCCAGTTGCTGAATGCATTGCTGCGAAATGTGCGCTTCCTCTCGGCGATCGGATTGCATGCAGAGAGCATGAGCATCGACGAGAGCCGGCAGATGTTTCTCGACAAGGCATTCCAGGACTACGGCAATGCAGAACAGCAATCCCTGCGCGGAACCTACGACCCGGGTTACCTGAACTACACGCTTGGCAAACTGATGATCAACAAGCTGCGCAGTGACTGGATTCGAGACCGTGGCGGACGCGAGGCCTGGGGTGAATTCCACGACCGGTTTCTCGCGTACGGCTCGCCGCCGATACCGCTTATCCGCAACCAAATGCTGGGCGAGAACGACGCCGCCGACGGCGCATTGCTGCCCTGACTGGCGTCACTCGACGGCGAGTGCAGACTTGTCGAGACGTGCCAGCCTGTTGCCGAACAGCGAACTGAGAAACAGCGCGTCCCGAGTCTCGTAGACTCCGGTAATCGCCGAATACATAACGTTGCTCTGCTGCAAGTTCATCAGTACGACGCCATCGCCATTGATGCCGATGACATGCGCCGATTTTTCTGCGGCGGGCCGTACCGCCCGCGGCAATCGCAAAATCACTTTTCGTGCCCAGGGCTTATCCGAAAGC
>CAYXKM010000191.1:0-5264 GCA_964465665.1 uncultured Woeseiaceae bacterium | reverse complement strand
CTTGTCCTCGATGAAATCGCCGAGGTGGGAGTCTTCCTCGTCGCCGATCGGCGTTTCGAGTGAAATCGGCTCCTTGGCAATCTTGAGCACCTTGCGCACCTTGTCCTCCGGCATTTCCATGCGTTCGGCAAGCTCGTCAGGCAGCGGCTCGCGACCCATTTCCTGCAGCATTTGCCGCGAAATGCGATTCAGCTTGTTGATCGTCTCGATCATATGCACCGGAATGCGAATCGTGCGAGCCTGGTCCGCGATCGAGCGGGTAATTGCCTGCCGGATCCACCAGGTCGCATAGGTCGAAAACTTGTAGCCACGGCGGTACTCGAATTTATCGACCGCTTTCATCAGGCCGATATTTCCTTCCTGAATCAGGTCAAGGAACTGCAGGCCGCGATTCGTGTACTTCTTCGCAATGGAAATAACCAGGCGCAGGTTTGCCTCGACCATTTCCTTTTTCGCACGCCGCGCTTTGGCCTCGCCAATGGACATCTGGCGATTGATCTCCTTGATTTCTGCGATCTTGAGGTTGGTCAGCGTCTCGACTGCGAGCAGTTTCCGCTGTGCACGCAACACATCATCCTTCAATTTTCCGAGCATTGAGGAGTGCTTGCGTTTTGCCCGAATGTGCTTGTCTATCCAGGTCAGATCCGTCTCGCACTTCGGAAAGCTTGCCAGGAAATCCTTCCTTGGCATTCCCGCATCGCGGACGCAGATTTGCATTACCTGCCGTTCCTGTGCGCGAATGACGGCAACGGAGTCGCGCAGATTTCGCACCAGCACGTCGAACAGCTTCGGTGCCAGCTTGAGCTGCATGAGCTGATCGGCAAGTTCTTTCTGCACTTTGACTGTCTTGCTGTTCTTGACGCCGTACTTTTCCAGCGCAGTCAGGGATTTTCCGTAGAGCTTGCTGATGGCTTTCATACGAGCCCTGACTTCTTCCGGGTCAGGTCCCGTATCGATGATCTCTTCCTCGTCCTCAGCAGCGGCATCGCCGTCTGCCTTGGCGACCGGTGATTTGATTTCATCCGGCGCATTCGGGTCGATAAAGCCGACAACGAAGTCCTGCATGCGGGTTTCGCCGGCAGTTACCGCTTCACTGATTTCGAGCAGCTTTTCGACGGTTGGCGGAAAGTGCGCCATGTGATACTTGACCTGGTTCAGACCGTCTTCAATACGCTTGGCGATCTCGATCTCGCCCTGGCGGGTCAGCAGTTCGACGGTTCCCATTTCACGCATGTACATGCGCACCGGATCGGTCGTGCGCCCGAATTCAGCGTCTACACTGGCAAGCGCGGCCTCGGCTTCCTCCGCGGCGTCCTCGTCGTCACTGGAAACTTCGGCATCCGAAAGCAACAACGACTCGGCATCCGGCGCTTTCTCGTGCACGGTGATGCCCATATCGTTGATCATGTTCACGATATCTTCGATCTGCTCCGGGTCGACGATACCGCTCGGCAGATGATCATTGACTTCCGTATAAGTGAGGTAGCCTTGCTCCTTGCCTCGGGCAATCAATTCCTTAAGCTGCTTCGCTTGTTTGTTTCCCTTGAATACTGCGCGCTTGTCATTCAAGACGGCCGAACCTCCACGCTAAAAATGCAAACCGGCGATGGTACTCGTTTGACCGGGCCCATACCATAACTATCCCAACAACTATGCCACTGAATCGTTGCCGCGGCCGAGCTGTCGGAGCTCGCTCCTCTCTGCTTCGGTAAGTGGTTTAACCTTTTGTTTTTCAATAAGAAAATTGATTCTTTGGCGAGCCCCGGAGACGGCGACCTGGTGCAGGCACTCGGCAAGTTCTGCCGAGGCGTCAAACTCCTCGTGCTCAGGTATGTCGGCTGCCGCCAGTTTTCCAAGGTGCTGGCCTTTCTCATGGTTCCGCCAGCGTTCCAGCAAGCCCGCGGTAGTGATATCGGGGTCCGCCTGCACGGTTTCAATGAGGCTTTTCAACAGGCCGACACCAGGCCGGGAAATACCTTCCAGCAAGCCGGAGTCCAGGTCCTTGGCGGCGCGCGGACTATGCAAAATAAGCGTAATGGCGCGGCGGACGAGAGACGGCGTACCGGCGACAGAACGGCGCAACGGTCGCAGCGCGGTCGCACCTTCCCGCGCTCGTGGCGTATCTTTTGCCCGGTCCGCCATCAGCGTATCGAGCCGGGCGACAGGCAGGCCGACTTTTTCAGCCAGCAGGCCGGTCATCAGTTCGCGAAACACGCCCTGCGGGATCCGGCTGATCAGCGGCCGGGCCAGTTCCGCGAGCCTGGCCCTGCCATCCACCGAACTCATATCGACCTGGCTTGCCAGCTCGTCGATCAGGAAGTCGGAAAGCGGCACGCCCGCGTCGAGCAATTTCTCGAACGCAGTTGCGCCGTGGGTGTGCACGAAAGAATCAGGATCCTGGCCCTCCGGAAGGAATATAAAACGGATCTGCCGGCCCTCCCGCACCTGTGGCAGTGCCGTCTCCAGCGCCTTCCAGGCTGCGGACCGGCCAGCCCGGTCGCCATCAAAGGCAAAACAGACATCGTCGCAAAGCCGGAACAGGCTGTTAAGGTGATCCACGGTGGTGGCGGTACCCAGGGTCGCGACAGAAAAATCGATGCCGTGCCGCGCCAGACCGACGACGTCCATGTAACCCTCGACGACCACCAGCCGGCGGATATTGCGCAACGCCTGCCGCGCCTCGAACAAACCGTAAAGCTCGCGGCCCTTGTGGAACAGGACGGTTTCCGGCGAGTTCAGGTATTTCGGTTCTTCCTTGCCCATGACCCGCCCGCCGAATCCGATGGTCCTGCCGCGCACATCGCGGATCGGAAACATGATGCGATCACGAAAACGATCATAGTGTTGTCCGTTGTCCTTGCGGATGATGAGCCCGGTTGCCAGCAGCCGCTCGACCGACTCACCTGACTCGCCAAACCGGTCAAGCACGTGGCTCCAGCCAGCCGGCGCGAAGCCAATGCCGAAGCGCTTCGCTGTTGCTCCATCGACGCCGCGATTCTTCAGATACTCGATTGCGGCCGAATCGTCCTTGAGCTGCGCCTGGTAGTAGCGCTCCACCTGCTGCAGGAGATCGAAGAGCTCGTCATAACGGCGCGCAGGCCGCTGGCTCTCCTCCCGCGGTACTTCCATACCCATGGTGTGCGCCAGGCTTTCGACCGCCTCGACGAAGCTCATGTGCTCGTATTCCATGAGGAAACCGAGCGTTGTGCCATGCGCGCCGCAACCGAAGCAGTGATAGAAACCCTTGCTGGGACTGACGGTGAACGATGGCGTTTTTTCATTGTGAAACGGGCAGGGCGCCTTGAATTCACGGCCCGCTTTTTTCAGTGGAATGCGTTGCCCGATCACCTCGACAATATCGACGCGAGCGATCAGGTCATCGACAAATTGTTGGGGAATCAAGCCGCTCATGAATTTCTTAACGGTCACTCCGAGGGCACTGGGTTATCGAAGAGCCAGTCTGTTTGTGCTTTCAGCGTTCACTCTCCGCCGCAAAGGATAGCGAAAGTGCCGGCTGTCGAGAGCCTGTATCCGGGGATCAAACGCCTGACAATCGTGCTTTGACTTTGGCGCCAACCTTACCCATGTCAGCACGACCTAACGCTCGTGCCTTTACCAGGTTCATGACCTTGCCCATGTCCCGAACGGATGCGGCGCCACTCTCTCTAATAGCCTGATCGATCAGCGCGTCTACTTCGGCGTCACCAAGCTGTTCCGGCAGGTAATGCTCGAGGACCGAGATCTCGTCGGCCTCGATCGTAGCGAGGTCGTTCCGGCCACCGGCCTGGAATTGGTTTATGGAATCGCGACGCTGCTTCACCATTTTGTTGATTACGGACAACACAGCGACATCGTCCATTTCGATGCGCTCGTCGACTTCCACCTGCTTTATCGCGGCAAGCAGAAGGCGTATCGCTTTCAACCGATCCTTGTCGCCGGTTTTCATGGCGATTTTCATGTCGTCCTGGATCTGGCTTTTCAAGGTCATAGCGCTACGACTGCCGTTGTCGGCAGCTGGTTTCCGGGTTTGCGTAGTGCCGGGTCGCGAGGTGCCCGGCAAATAACTAGAACAGCCGCGTACGCCTTGCCGCCTCACGCGAAGTGCGCTTCAGGTGACGCTTTACCGCGGCAGCTTTCTTGCGCTTTCGCTCCTGAGTGGGCTTCTCGTAGAACTCACGACGACGAAGCTCGGTCAGTACGCCGGCTTTCTCGCAGGCGCGCTTGAATCGACGCAGGGCCGCGTCGAAATACTCATTTTCCTTAAGGCGGACACTCGGCATACGCAATCAATCTTGATTCTGAGACGAAGAAACCCGGCGCTGGGCCGGGGAAAGACCGCGCATACTATCGGGACTTGCCGGAATTTGCAAAGGTTGCGGCGGCGCAACACCGGCCCGGCGCCACCCGCGGCGGCCGACGCTCAGGTATCATGCGCCGCCTATGCAGGTACTGGGACTTGAAACTAGCTGCGACGAGACCGGGGTGGCGCTTTTCGATACGCGCCAGGGCCTTCTGGCTCAGGCGTTGCACAGCCAGGTCCGACTGCATGCCGCCTACGGCGGGGTAGTGCCGGAAATCGCCTCGCGCGACCATGTACGATGCCTGCTGCCGCTGGTGCGGAAGGTTCTCGACGAAGCCAATGTGCGCAGCGCGGATGCCATTGCGTATACCGCTGGCCCGGGTCTGGTCGGGGCCCTGATGGTGGCCGGCGGGCTGGCCAACGGACTCGGCCTGGCCTGGGCATGCCCGGTCATCCCGGTGCACCACATGGAAGGGCATCTGCTCGCGCCGATGCTGGAACGCGAACCGCCCGATTTCCCGTTTCTGGCACTGCTGGTTTCCGGTGGCCACACCATGCTGGTGCTGTGCAAAGCCCTCGGCGATTACCGGGTGCTCGGCACGACGCAGGACGACGCGGTCGGCGAGGCTTTTGACAAGTGCGCCAAACTGCTGGGCCTCGGTTACCCCGGGGGAGCCGCGCTTGCGCAACTGGCCGAAACAGGCAACCCGTCCGCGTACGCTTTTCCCCGGCCAATGCTGGGTCGCCCGGGCCTCGACTTCAGTTTCAGCGGATTGAAGACGGCAGTCATGTTGCAGGTCAGGCAGGCCCACGATGCCGATCTGCCCGACTCGGCTGCCGCCGACATAGCGGCGTCGTTTCAGAGCGCTGCCATCGACACCCTGGTCGCGCGCACGCTCAAGGCGGCTGTCCAGGTCGATGCCAAACGTATCGTCGTGGCGGGAGGCGTAGGTGCAAATCTGCT
>CAYXKM010000190.1:0-15104 GCA_964465665.1 uncultured Woeseiaceae bacterium | reverse complement strand
GGCCTGTGCCGCAACCGGCAAGTAGTCTTCCACGACCTCCCGCAGCAGTCGGTGCGCTTTCGCACAGATCGCCGGTGCAAAGAGATCAAACGGTGCTGGACATGAAGTTTTGGATGGCGCAGCAAGGCTCGAAGACGAAGCCGCACAGGCGCACTTGGCAGTATCGATTGTGGACGTGTTGCCGTATCCTGAAGTCATCGTTCCAAGGCTTTTTAGGCGCTCAGCAAAGATATTGGTCGCTGCCAATTCCTGCCACGCCCGCGTAAGCGCGTTGCGTGTCCAGAGATACGAAATGAAAAAGATTGCACAGGTGCTGCACGCGAATGGCGGTCACTGGGTTGGTGATGGTTTCCCCGTCCGTTCGTTGTTTTCCTACAGTGGGGACGCCCAGGCCCTGAGTCCATTCCTGCTTTTTGATTATGCAGGTCCGCATGTGTTCGAGCCTGCGGTTCGTCCGCGCGGCGTCGGGCAGCATCCGCATCGGGGCTTTGAGACTGTAACCCTCGTTTATGACGGCGAAGTCTCGCACCGCGATTCGACAGGCGCGGGCGGCACGATAGGCCCCGGTGATGTGCAATGGATGACCGCTGGCGGCGGCATCATTCACGAGGAATTTCACTCCCATTCTTTCACCAAAACGGGTGGCCCGTTTCGCATGGTGCAACTCTGGGTGAACTTGCCTGGCAAAGACAAGATGACCCGTGCCGGATACCAGTCGATCACCAATTCCGGCATTCCGGTGGTTGAAATGAACCAAGGGGCCGCGCGAGTGCGCGTCATCGCCGGCGAAATCGCGGAGGTCAAGGGACCTGCTCGGACGTTCAGCACAGTCAATCTGTGGGACGTGCGCCTCAATCGCGACGTTGATGTGACGCTTGAACTTCCCGAAGGCCACACTGCAATGGTGGCCGTGCTTTCCGGTCATTTGACGGTTAACGGAACTGATCATGCTGGCGAGGCCGAGATCGTCCGTTTCGAAAGAGAAGGCACAACCGCCGGTCTGCACGCTGATGCAGACGCCATGTTACTGGTTCTCACCGGTGAGCCAATCGACGAGCCGGTGGTCGGCTACGGTCCCTTCGTGATGAACAGCGAAGCAGAAATCCGCGCAGCGATCGCCGACTTCAATAGCGGTCGCTTCGGTGGGATGACCGACTAGCCGATCGCAGCCAGAGGCGATCTACTGTGGACTCTCAGCCAAACGCTCAATGACAACGGATTCGAGTTGAGCGTTTACCAAACCCGCTGCCCTGCCCGTCTCCAACGCTTGCTCGTCAGATGCGCCGTGCAGTTTTTCACGCAACGCAAACAAGGCGCCAACCCGGTTGCCGCTACCACAATGCAGCAGCACCGGCCCATCGACCTGTGTGAGAAGACGGTCAAGTTCGGCGGCGTTCGCATAATTGATCGCAGCATTGCCGACGACGGGCAATGACATATAAGTCATGCCGAGTTCCGCAACCGTCGCCTTCTCGTCCAGTCCGCGATCCTCTTCGGGACCACGAAGATCGATAACCGCGACGTATCCGGCTTCGGCAGCGATGTGCAAGGTATCGGCGTCCGGCTGTGCCGTCGACACGGCACCGTCTGCCGGAAGTGTTGCCTGACCGCTTTTGATGTCCGCAACTGACAAGGACACGACTTGCGTTTCTTCTGCGGCAACTGGCTGGAATGCCAGCAGCATCAGCAATGCAAAATTAAAGAACCGCTTCATCAAAGTAACCCTCCACGCGCAGTGATCACCAACGATCATTGTCCACCCCGGCTTGTTGCCAGCGCAACTGGCGATGTGAAACACAGACCACCTTGCATCGACCACCGGTTAACGTCGGTTGCCGACTTGTCGGCGCAGGTCTAATCTGCGGCGATGACCGATACCAGGGAAAGCAGCAATCGCGCACACGACATCGTCGTCTGGGGTGCTACGGGCTTCACCGGGCGCCTCGTCATCGAGTACCTCGTGCAGAACTACCCGCAAGGTGGCGCACTGCGCTGGGCTGCCGCCGGACGCAACGTGGGCAAATTGCAGCAGGTATTGAGGGAAATTGCCGGGCCGGATCATGGCATTCCGCTGCTGGTCGCTGACAGCAACGACCTGTCATCGCTGAAAGCGCTGGTAGCATCGGCAAAGGTCGTGCTGACGACGGTGGGGCCCTATGCAAAGTTCGGTACACCACTCGTGGAAGCCTGTGCCAGCAGTGGTACGCACTACTGCGATTTGTCCGGGGAACCGCAATGGATGCGGCGCATGATCGACGCCTATCAGAATTCTGCGATCGTCAGCGGCGCACGCATCGTGCACAGCTGCGGATTCGATTCCATACCGTCGGATTTTGGCGTGTGGTTTCTGCAGCGTGAAGCACAGCGGCTGCACGGAAAACCTTGCCAGCAGGTACGCATGCTGGTCAGGGTCCTGAAAGGTGGCGCAAGCGGCGGGACAATTGCCAGCATGACCGAGGCGATGGACGAGGCGCGCGCGGATCGAAATGTCGCACGCATCCTGGTCGACCCGTATGGCCTCAATCCCGAGGGTGAGCGACAAGGTCCTGACCGACGCGACCAGACCGGTGTCGTTTATGACTCGATAGCCGGAACCTGGACCGCACCCTTTGTCATGGCCGGGATCAACACCAGGATCGTCCGGCGCACCAATGCCCTGTCCGCCTTTCCTTATGGCAAGGATTTTCGTTACAGCGAGGCCGTTATGACCGGACCCGGCCCGGCCGGCTGGAGCAAAGCTGCCGCAATGACCGCAGGGCTCGGCGCTTTCATGTTGGCGAACTCGCACCCATTGAGCCGCTCGTTGCTGGTCAGGCGCCTGGTGCCCGAACCGGGCGAAGGGCCCTCTCGCAAACAGCGGGAAAGCGGGTATTTCAAACTGCTGTTTTACGGCGCGTTGGCGGACGGCACGTCATTGCGCGCGGCCGTAACGGGCGACCGCGATCCGGGATATGGCTCGACCTGCAAGATGCTCACCGAGAGTGCCGTGTGCCTGGCCGTGGATTCATTGAAAGTCGCCGGAGGATTCTGGACACCGGTGTCGGCCATGGGCGAGGCACTATTCCGGCGCCTGACCGCGAAAGCGGGTATCGCGTTCGAATTGCAGTAAGCCGCTGCTGTCTCCCGCCGCTGCTATTTGACGCGTTTCAGTTCTGCTTCAGCCCGCTCTGTCTGACCAAGCGCCTCGAGAAACATACCGCGTATTTCACGAACGTGCATCGCGACCGTTTCCGGCTTCCAGCTTTCCGTGCTGACGGGTTCGAGCACGTCCACGACGACCCGGGACGGCCGGATGAAAAACCCGCCTTTCGGCAATACGTCCGAGGCATTGTGAATGACGATCGGCACGACCGGCACACCGGCCTGCATCGCGATATGAAACGGACCTCTCTTGAACTCACCCAGACGATCGCCGAGGCTGCGGGTTCCTTCCGGCGCGATCGCAACCGAAAGGCCGCTGCGCAGAGTCTGTACTACCGGTTTCAGGGCATCGATCGCTTTGCTCTGGTTCTTCCGATCGACGAATACGGTATCGGCCACGCGGAAGACGGGTGCAACGAGAGGATTTCTCGATATCTCCTGTTTTGCAATCGCCGTGAAGTCACGACGCAGCAGCTTCGCAATGATCAGGACATCGATCGCACTTTGATGATTGAACAGGAACACGGCAGGCCGCCGTTCCCAAAGATGATGTTCCCCGCTTATTTTGATACGTATGCCGGCAAGCGCGCTGCCAAACTCACCCCAGGTGGTCACGGCCAGGTTGACGGCTTCGCGTCGCGACTGGTTCAGTATCCAGGTCGGTACGATCTGCAGGGCGGCTGAAAAAAACGCGCCGTAAACCAGTCCGGTCCGTACCAGCTCGCGAAATCCCGGAAATCCGCGGCTGTTGAATTTGCGTACTGGCCAGCCTTTGAATCGGGCTTTCTGCTCGAGCGTGTAATCCGGGTTGAGCGGTCTCGGCATGCCGACTGCTTCGAGCAACGGCACGTCTTCGTTACCGTCCGTATAAAAGTAGCAAGCGCGCAGGTCGATCTTGCGCCTCCCGGCAAACTTTTTTGCGGCAATGCGCTTGCCGTCTGCATAGCAAATCGGCTCGTCGACATTGCCGGTAAACAGCCCGTCGATTACCTCGAATTTATTGCACAGTACGTGCTCGATCCCCAGCTCGCGGGCAATAGGCAAAATCTGGTACGGGGTTGCCGATGACAGTATGGCTATCGTGTGGCCGCGCCTCTGGTGTGCCCGGATCAGCGCCCGCGATTCCGGATAAATCGCGCCGGCCAGGTGGTGTTCGAACACCCGCTCCCCGAGCTCCGTGAATTCCGACTCCTTGACGCCGACGAGGCTCTGCGCTGCTTCCTGCAGCAGTTTCGTATACTCCGTGCCGCTGACACCGTGACTTACCAGTGAGGTGAACTGTTGAATCGCGGCAACCGGCGACAGTTGCCCGCTCAGCACCCGCTCATAGAAGACCGATGCGATGGAGTAACCGAAAATTATCGTTCCATCCAGGTCGAAAAACGCGATCGTGCCGGGCCCACGCTGGGAATCATCGACTTCCTGCGTAATGTTTTCGTAAAGGTTCATCGATTTCCCGTGAATTTCCGGCCTGCGCAAGGCCGTATCAATTCCTGATGGCCGTCACTATAATCCGCCGCCCCGCCCGAAGAATACCTTTAAATGACCGACGCTCAGCACATCAGAAACATCGCCATCATTGCGCATGTCGACCACGGCAAGACCACGCTCGTTGACAAGCTGCTGCAGCAGTCGGGTACGCTCGGCCCCCGCTCCGAGGCGCCCGACAGGGTCATGGACTCCAACGTGCTGGAGCGGGAACGCGGCATCACGATCCTGGCGAAAAATACCGCGATCCAGTGGAACGGCTACCACATCAATATCGTCGATACGCCCGGCCATGCCGACTTCGGTGGCGAGGTCGAGCGGGTGTTGTCGATGGTCGACAGTGTCCTGCTGCTGGTGGACGCGGTCGACGGACCCATGCCGCAGACCCGATTCGTTACCCAGAAAGCGTTTGCCCGCGGCCTGGTTCCGGTCGTGGTCATCAACAAGATAGACCGGGATGGAGCCCGCCCTGCCTGGGTACTGAACCAGACCTTCGACCTTTTCGACCGCCTCGGTGCGACGGACCAGCAACTGGACTTCCCGGTCATTTACACCTCGGCCCTGAAGGGCTATGCCAGTCACGACTCGGCGGCCACTTCCGGAGACATGCAGCCGCTGTTCGAGACCATCGTGAAGCACGTCAAACCGCCCGAAGTCGCTTTCGACGGGCCGCTGCAGATGCAGGTATCCAGCCTTTCATACGACCCGTATGTCGGCGTGCTCGGTATCGGGCGGATACGCCGCGGTGAGGTTCGAAGCAACATGCCGGTCACGGTGGTTGCAGAGGATGGCAGCCAACGGAACGCGCGAGTTCTCGAGATCTTCGAGTTTCACGGCCTCGAGAGGCACCGGACCCCGCAAGCCAGCGCCGGCGACATCGTCGTATTCAGCGGCATCGACGAACTCAATATTTCGGACACGATTTGCGCGCGCGAGCGGCCCGAAGCCCTGCCGCCGCTGGCCGTCGACGAGCCGACGATCAGCATGACCTTTCAGGTGAACAAATCGCCATTTGCCGGCCAGGACGGAAAATACCTGACCAGCCGACAGATCCGCGAGCGTCTTGACCAGGAACTCAAGCACAACGTTGCTTTGCGGGTCGCGAATACGGATGACCCGGACAAGTTCCGGGTGTCCGGCCGCGGCGAACTGCATTTGTCGATACTCATCGAGAACATGCGCCGTGAAGGCTTTGAGCTTGCGGTATCGCGACCGGAGGTCATCGTCCACTCGGAAAACGGGCAGCAACTGGAGCCCTGGGAACAACTTACCGTCGATTTCGAGGAGCCCTACCAGGGCGCTGTCATGACGCGCCTGGCCGAACGCCGCGGTGAACTGCAGAACATGCTGCCGGACGGCCGCGGGCGAGTGCGGCTGGATTACCGCATCCCGACCCGTGGGCTGATCGGCTTTCGCACCGAGTACCTTACGGCGACTGCGGGAACCGGCCTGATCTACCACGTATTCGACCGCTATGACCGGCTGGTCAGCGGCTCCCTTGGCCAGCGTATCAACGGAGTGCTGGTCTCCATGGTCCAGGGCAAGGCGCTCGCTTATGCGCTTTTCAACCTGCAGGAGCGAGGCCGGCTCATGATCGGTCACGGAGAGCAGGTTTACGAAGGCATGATCGTCGGCATTCACAGCCGGGGCAACGACCTCGTCGTCAATCCGACCAAGGGCAAGCAGCTGACCAATATTCGTGCGGCGGGCAGTGACGAGAACATCGTGCTGACCCCGCCGGTTCGGTTCTCGCTCGAACAGGCTCTCGAATTTCTAGATGACGACGAGCTGCTCGAGGTCACGCCCACCAAACTGCGCCTCCGCAAGAAAGTGCTGACAGAATCAGGGCGCAAACGCGAATCACGGGCCCGTACCGGATAATCCGGGTAACGATGGACGATCCTGCTGCATCCACCCTTGCCTTTCGTGACCTGAAGCCAGATGACATTCTTGGCGCTCTGGAGAGCCTCGGTTTTCGATGTGACGGCCGCTTCCTTGCACTGAACAGTTACGAGAATCGTGTGTACCAGGTCGGCATCGAAGACAGCGAGCCGGTCGTAGCCAAATTCTATCGCCCGGGCCGTTGGAGCGATGAGGCGATACTCGAAGAACACGCATTCACACTGGAGCTTGCTTCGCACGAGATTCCGGTCGTCGCCCCTTTGAGTATCGAAGGGCGCACGTTGCATCACTGCGGGCCCTTCCGTATCGCCGTGGCTCCACGCCGCGGCGGCCGCGCACCGGATCTCGACAATACCGATCTGCAGCGCCAGCTGGGACGGCTGGTTGCAAGAATTCATCTCGCCGGTGAAAGCGCCAACTTCCGTCAACGGCCAACCATCGATATCGAGAGCTACGGTTACGAGTCTGCCGACTTCCTTTTGCACAATGACTTTATTCCTGAAGACCTGGTCGCGTCCTACGAATCCATAGGTCTGCTGGCCTGCGAGCACGCCGAAGCCTGCTTCGACCTCTGCGGCCAGTATCGTCAGATTCGACTGCACGGCGATTTTCACCCGGGCAATGTGCTGGTTGCCGGCGACGCACTGCACATCGTCGATCTCGACGACGCGCGCAACGGCCCGGCGGCCCAGGACCTGTGGATGTTCCTGTCCGGCAATCGGCAGGAGCAGACGCCGCAGCTCGAAGTTCTGCTGGACGGTTATCAGGAATTCCGCCAGTTCGATGCACGCGAACTCAATCTGATCGAAGCATTGAGAACGCTTCGCATCATGCATTATGCCGCCTGGCTGGCCCGGCGATGGGAAGATCCCGCGTTCAAGATCGCATTTCCCTGGTTCAACACAGAGAGCTACTGGGGTGAACATATTCTGACGCTGCGGGAACAGGTGGCGGCAATGCAGGAGCTGCCGCTCGAATGGCGATACTGAAAAACGCTTTCGGATCGAGGATTTGACGATAAGGACCTTGCGCAGGGAATTGCCAAGCTAATCAAGCGTGTACTGCGCAGTTGAGTCGTTGCACCGTAAGGCCTGTTCTGATGCGGCTCGGTTGCGCCGCTATGCAACCCGGTCTAAAGTGAAAAGCGCATACAATAGTAAGGACTTACGGAACTCTGGCGGCGGCGCCCGCTCATAGTAATGATCAGAAGGCATCCATTGGACGTCTCCGGGGAAACGGCATCTTGATGTCAACACAAGTCAGGACTTGTGCCATTGCTGCTTTTGCGGCTTTGCTGGGCGCATGCGGCGGATCGCAAGTGAAACTCAGCGATCCGACCATCCCGGAACCACTCATAGACAAGCTTCCGCTGTCCGTTGCGGCACGATATCCGGAGAATTTCGCGCACTTCGTGCACGAAGAAGTAGTCATCGGCAAAGAGAAGTGGAGTATCGATCTCGGCCGCGCGAACGAACTGTTGTTTACGCAGCTTTTCGGGTCCATGTTTACAGATTACAAAGTCATCCAGCAAGACACGGATCCTCGCGATCTCGCCATCGACGCCTACATCGAACCCACGATCGACGCTTTCGAGTTCTCGGTGCCGTCCCAAAGTCAGACCGAGGAGTTCGCGGTCTGGATCCGCTACCGCATCAAGATTTTCGATAACCAGGGAAACCAGATTGCCAACTGGCCGATCAGCGCATATGGCAAATCGCTGACGACCACTTTTGGCTCGGATGAAGCCTTGCGCCGCGCCGCGGTACTGGCGATGCGCGATGCAGCGGCACTGGTAATCCTGCAAATGGATAAAGCAACAGGAATCAGCAAACTCAGTGCCGCTACTCGCGGCCCTGACTTGCTGACCGACCCGCAGCCCGCAAGCGATGTGACGGGCGAAAAGGTCATACAGTCCACTGCTTCGGAGGAACCCGCAGATGACTCGGGCATTTGATTCTGAGATTCACGTGGGGCTGTCGAGAACGGTCCTAGTGCTCGCAGCCACCGGTGCTTTGCTGA
This sequence comes from uncultured Woeseiaceae bacterium, assembly GCA_964465665.1. Taxonomy (GTDB): domain Bacteria; phylum Pseudomonadota; class Gammaproteobacteria; order Steroidobacterales; family Woeseiaceae; genus JAKEGN01. Next base: position 6,554 of record CAYXKM010000190.1, on the reverse strand, counting down.
CCGCCTGCGTCACGTCACGCGTAGAAGGCGTACGTGAAAACCGGACCGGTATCGCTGAAGGCGAAGGCGTCGTCATCATGGCGAAGAGCTATCACCTGGGCAATGAAACGGAAGCCAAGTTCATCGCCTGCGTCGGCGATGCCGTCGGACGCGGGTCATCGGGCCTGCGTGTCGTGCCGAACAACGAGTTTGTCGACGCCTTGTTCCCGTGGTTCGAGCCCCGCACTGCGCCGGCCGAGACCAAAGGCTTGCCGGACCTCATGCAAAGACCCGGGGTGCCGGAAAAGATCGCCGAGAAGGGCGTCCGCTACGTGGTCTGGCTCGACGGCGATACAGATCGGGTGGCAGGTGGCGGCAGCATGTCCTGCGCCGCGGGTCCGGGCGGCGGCGGCTGTTTCGGATTTGCCTGGTGGCAGAACGATTCCAAGTACCAGGCGTCTGTCTGGGACCTGACCGGCCTCGAAGACGCCGGCTCGGTCAGCGCAGATGTCAGCGGGACATCGTTCTTGCCGGCTATCGTAATTCCGATTCCGCTTATCGCCCGCACCCAGGCGAAGGCATGCAAGGGCCTGGCCGACCAGCTCAAGCTGTTCATAGTGTCGGAGGAAGGCGTATAAGCGCTGCCCGGCGCCACAAGCCGCGATCCAGGCCGTTAGTACAACCTGCCACCGCGAATAAAGGCAAGACTGTAAAAATCGGAGTCGAGCGACTCCACCGAAACCCGTCGCCCGGAGACCGGTGCGTGCACAAACCGGCCATTTCCCAGGTAAAGGCCGACGTGGGACATCTTCCCTTCGATACGGAAGAACAGGACGTCGCCGGTCTCGAGCTCACCGTAGGGGATCGGCCGCGCGCCGTTCCATAAACCGGCCGTCGTTCGCGGAACGTTTTTGCCGGCCTTTGCATACGAAAAGTGCACCAGGCCACTGCAATCGAAACCCTCCGTAGATGCACCGCCATAACGATACGGCGCACCAAGCTGACCGATCGCGATTTCGGCGGCGCGATCTCCATAGGCATTCGCGGGTTTCGCGATCGATGCCCGGGCCGGAGGCGACACACTGCCCGATTTGACCGCAACGCTCGACGAGCAGGCAGCCGCGACCAGCATCCCGGCGAGCAGGATTATGTGACAAATCAGATTTCTGGCCGACTGCAGCAACATATGGAACACTTTGCAACGCAGGACGGCACAATCATAACCGGCGGAGCCTGAATTCAATATGAACCGTATCCCGGAAACGCAATTTCCGATCCGCAGGTTTGCCCCCGCGTCGGCTCCATCGAGCCTGGAAATTCGTCGCTTGCCATTGCTTGCGGCCGTCGGCCTGATCGGCATAGTCCTGGGCTCCGGCATTGCGGCGTCGGACAGTGCCGCGCAGACGCCGGCCGAGAGAAATCAGTACCGCGTCGAGTTCATTGTAACGCCGGACAGGAGCGCGGCCGGCGCCGAAATTGAATTGAAGCTCTCGCAAGCCCGGCGCGAGCTGCGCAAGCTGACAATGAGGATTGACCCGGCACGGATCAGCGATGTGCGGGGCGACGGCGGTTTGCTTCTGAACGACAACATCGTGACCTGGGTACCGCCCGATCGTGGCGGATCGCTGAAGTGGTTCGCGACACTGCTGCACCAGCGCAACGGTGAGACTTACGATGCCTACCTTGCTGCTGACTGGGCGGTGTTCCGGGCGGAGGACGTCATTCCTCGTGCCACCACACGCACCGTCAAGGGTGCAACCAGCGAAACACTGCTCAGCTTTCAACTCCCCGACGGATGGTCGTCAACGACACCCTATTTCGGCAGGAGCCATCGCTATCGAATCGATAACCCCGAACGCCGATTCGATCTCCCGGGCGGCTGGATTGCACTGGGCAGGATCGGCGTGAGAAACGAAACGATCGCGGGAATTCGGGTCAAGGTTGCCGGACCCCTCGGCCACGATATCCGGCGCATGGACATGCTCGCGTTGCTGCATTGGACCTTGCCCGAATTTCAGCGCGTACTGCCTTCATTTCCGCGACGATTGACCATTATCAGTGCTGCCGAGCCGATGTGGCGAGGGGGCCTGTCAGGTCCGCAATCGCTGTATATCCATGCTTCGCGGCCTCTCATCAGCGAGAATGCAACCAGCACCTTGCTGCATGAAGTCTTTCACGTCGGCTTCGCCCCCGTCGGCGCCGAGCGCGCAGACTGGATCGTCGAGGGCGTCGCCGAGTATTACAGCCTGCAAGTTCTGGAACGGAGCGGAAGCATCAGCGACAAACGCATGAAGCAGGCCCTGGCCAGCGTGGCGGACTGGGGAAAATCTGCCGACAACATTTGCACCCGACGGTCTTACGGCGCCGGCACCGCCAGATCCGTTACGGTTTTCGCCGAGCTGGATAACGAAATTCGCAAAGCTACCAGGAATCGACAGTCGCTTGACGACGTAGTTCGCGAGCTGGCATCCATCGATGAAAAGGTGACCTTGGCAGTATTGCGCGACATAGCCGCGCGTGTCATGGATAAAACGCCAAATGCGCTCTCGTCAAAAAATCTGCCGGGTTGCGGCAATTAGGCTGAAGTATCCCCGCAAGCAGGTACGCCATGGCAATCAACGGACTGACTGAATAATGGACAGACAACGCGATCTTGAGCTCATCCTTCGATCCCGGACGCCACTGGTCGTCATCGAGACACGCGATGAATCCCGGATGCTCGATCTGCTCAAGTCAATTGCCCTGTCCCGGGCTTCTGTTGCGTACGTGCCGTTGTTTCGCTGGACGATAACAGACGGATTGCAACGGCTCGATATTTCCCTGGAACCGCAATTACACAATGCCGCACCGACCGAAGTCCTGCGGCATATTCGCGCAGTAGCAAAGCCAGGCATGTATGTATTGCTGGATTTCCATCCATACCTCGACGATCCGGTCAATGTGCGGTTGCTCAAGGACATCTGTATTCAGTTTGAAAGTGTTGCCAGACACCTGATCTTCATCAGTCATTCCGTGTCCCTGCCCAAAGAACTAGACGCCTTCGGCGCCAGATTTGACATGGCTTTGCCGTCCGAGAAGGAGCGCGAATTGATTGTCAGCCGGATCGCAAAGGAATGGGCTGGCGATAACCCCGGCTCGAAAGTCAGCATGGACCCGAAGGCACACCGGCTCCTGATTCAGAATTTGGCCGGTTTGACCGACAGGGACACAGAGCAGCTTGCGCGAAATGCCATTTATCATGACGGCGCTCTGACCGGCAGCGACCTGCCACAAGTCATGCAAGCCAAATACGAATTACTGAATCGAGGCGGTGTGCTGCAATATGAATACGACACCAGGAAGTTCAGCGATATCGGCGGCATGAGCAACCTGAAAACCTGGCTGACATATCGCAAGAGCGCGTTGCTCGACCCTCAGCAGCGGCGATCGCAGGATACGCCGAAGGGCATTCTGCTTATCGGTGTCCAGGGCTGCGGCAAGAGCCTTGCTGCCAAAGCTACGGCGGGAATTTTCGGGGTTCCGCTGCTGCGGTTGGATTTCGGCAGTCTCTACGACAAGTATCACGGCGAAACCGAACGCAAGTTGCGCGAGTCATTGAAGACTTCAGACGTAATGGCGCCCTGTGTGTTGTGGATAGATGAGATCGAAAAGGGACTCGCTGGCAGAGACAGCGAAACCGGCACGTCGCAGCGCGTACTGGGAACTTTCCTGACATGGCTTGCAGAAAAAAGGTCTCAGGTATTTATAGTCGCGACGGCCAATGAGATCAGTGCATTACCACCGGAACTCATACGCAAGGGCCGCTTCGATGAGATTTTCTTTGTCGACCTTCCGCGAGGAGCCGTTCGCAAGTCAATACTCGAAATTCATCTGAAAATTCGCAACCAGGATCCGGCTGATTTCGAACTGCAGGACCTGGCAAAAGCCACTCGTGGTTTTTCTGGCGCGGAAATCGAACAGGCAATCGTGTCTGCTTTGTACGCCGCCCAGGCGCAGCGGTCCCCATTGAATACGGAACTGGTTTTGTCCGAGATCAGGAGAACCCGGCCCCTGTCTGTGGTCATGGCGGAGCGAATTGACGGAATTCGAAGCTGGGCGAAGGATCGCACCGTAGCTTGCGACTGATCCTGCTCAAGCTATCTATTTGACTTAATTAATTTTCCCGACTCCGGTATCTAGTACGGCTGCGGTTATAGCGGGTCGCATGGTAATATCCACCGATGCCTATGGATAAGAACAATAATAAAAATCCGGTCACGCGCGTTGACGACGATTCCACCGCCGAGCTTGAGATCCTGAGCCACTCGCTCCAGTTGCAAGCCGCAGACGATGAGCTGGAATCGGATGCCAATACCTACAATTACGTGGACGAAAGCGACGACAGCGACGCGTCTGCGTCTGGCATCGAGGTACTGAAGCGCGACATACGTGAACGTGATGAATACATTAGTCACTTGCAATTCGACATCGAACAGCTGCGATCTCGCTGGAATGGGCTGGACAAGGAACTCAAGGTTCGCGAAAAGCTGACTGCCGATGTCAACGCGGAACTGCGAAAAGCGAAAAACGAGCTCACGACAACTCAGCGCAAGTTGCGTGACAGTGAGGAAAACGCAGAACAGTTAACTACCAGAATCAGCAACATAGAGAGCGCCAGTAAAGTAACCGCTGAACTGATCGAATCTCTGCGTAGTACGTCGGAAGTCCGCGACAGGCGAGTCACCGAACTTGCACAGCAGGCGTCTGTGTACGAACAGGAGCTGGGCACGTTGCGGAATCTGCGCGATGTGTCGCAGGCGGAATCGGAAGTGCGTCGCCTGGACCAGGAAACCCGCGAGGCCAGAATCCGTGAGATTTCGCTGGCGCTGCACGAGGCCAACAGCCGGATCGATGCACTGGTCGACGAGCAGTCGGGCAAGAATGCGACGCTGGCAGAGAAAACGGCAGAGATGGAGTCATTGAAGCAGCAACTTGCTCAGGGCAGAGTCGATCTCGCGGCTCTTCTCGAGGCCCGTGCGTACACACCTGCTGTCACAGATGATGAAAGCGGTGATCCGATCACCGAAAACACGCACCTGACAGCACAGCAATCCGGGGCCCTTGCCAATGACCGCCAACTAATACACGACCTGCAGGCACAGGTCTGCCGCACCGAGGCATATGCGGATTCACTTCGGATCAAGTTGCAAACCCAAACCAGGGTTGCCGAAAATGAAACACGCGCCCGGCAACTTGGCGACTTCGCCCTTGGTGATACGCGACGACAGAACGCAGATCTTGGTCAATCACTGGAAAGCGAACAGCAGCTTTCGGCCGAATTGCGTGTGCAGATTGATGAAATAAGGTCTGAGCTCGAGGCCGAAATATCGAACATTCGCTTCGAACTGGGTGCGGCGCAGCAAGTCATCGCAGATCAGGAATCGATATACGAGCAACTGACCGCTGAGCTGCTTGACAGTCACAGTTTCCGCCAGGTGCTTGAAGCCCAGCTTGAGAAGACCAAGGAGTCCAGTGCGTTGTTGATCCGGTCATTGAAGCAGAAGATCAAGCGCCTCGAACATCAGCATGAGGACGACCGTCACAAGATATCCAACAAGGATGGCGCAATCGCCGCATTGCTGAATGAACTGGCCAACAGAAGCTCGGCAGCGAACGTCGCTGGTCCGGCCGAAGTAGCCACGAATAAGGAAATAGAATATCTGCCGGACAATCGCCTGGAGGAAAAGTCGGTTTCGGACCGCACAACCAGGCTACTGGTAGGCAACGTCGACGGTCAGGAACTTCGTTTTCCGCTGTTCAAGGACAGGCTGACGATCGGCCGAACGAAGAACAATGATATACACCTGAAAGCCCCGCACATCAGCCGCCGTCACGCAGTAATTGTCACCGAAAGCGAACGCACGAAAATCGTCGATTGGGGCAGCAAGAACGGTATTGCGGTGAACAAACGGGCGGTCACCGAGCAAGTGCTGAAAAGTGGCGATATTGTCACCATCGGCAACGCCGACTTCCGTTACGAGGAACGGCCGAAACGCTGACGGCGCTCGAGTGCCCTGCTGCACAGGCAAATTCCGATCTGTGAGTGGATTCACGGACTTCGACAGATCCTTCCATTAATGTACTCCTCCGCAACGGGCGGAATGGAATGGATTTCCTGGAATGCTTTCCCGATGGGCGCGGAAACAAACGGATTTGAGTGCGACGCAGGTACTTTCGCGGAATGCGGGCAATCTTGCGGCCCGCAAGATCTGGCTCCCAAAGCTGCTTTACGACTGCCTGCCCTATTTTTACCTCGTCGCAGGCATCGTGGCATTCTTCGCAACTCTGTACATCAGTGCCTGGTTCTGGATTCTTCCGCATTACCTGTTGTTCTCGGCCGCTTGTCTGCACCTTGCTTTCAACATTTTTCGGCGTCGGCACAGACGCATTTCGGATAATCCAACGAAGCCCGAACGGGATTCGCCGGTCACCTAGTCATCGCTGCCACGTCGGCCGCGTGTCGGCACGTCGCGATGCCCTTGACCTTGCGAACCTGTTGGTCAAGGATTGACCTCCGCCGACTTTGTACCCGATGC
>CAYXKM010000189.1:0-3337 GCA_964465665.1 uncultured Woeseiaceae bacterium | reverse complement strand
GCCCGGTCCCGAGCGAAAAGCTTGCGCCTGTCCTGCCGACGCGAATCGGAATGGATCGGCGCGTCGAGCGCGCCGATGACGGTGGGGTGTGCTGCGGCGGTTTGACGATCCGCTGCGGGAGCGCACCATGCACCGGCGCGCCCCCGCGGCGCAGCAGCTTATTCCTCCGTTACGCCCTCGATCGGGAACGGCTTGCCGTTCACCTCGATATGGCTGTGCAACGGAACCTGTTGCGTGATCAGGCCTTCGGCGAAGCATCCCGCCTTGGCGTTCTTGATCAGATGCGCAAGCCGGTCGGCCGGCTCGTCGCTGGTCACCTTGAGATGGGTGGTGACGTGTTCCCAGCGGTTGAACACGGTGCCCTTGAGCACCGAGCCGCCGAGATGCTTGTTCAACAGGACGCGGCAACTTGCGTCCTCGACCTTCATTTTCATCATGTGCGCGTACCGCGCAACCTGAGTGAGTAGTCAGAACCCGATCGCCATGGCGAGGTAGCTCATCGGCGACGGATACTTGTCCGTGCCGCCGATGCGCACCGGCTCGTCGCACAACACCTCGAACTTGCCCATGCGTCCGCGCTTCAGGTGCATCTCGCCGGCGATGACTTCCGTATAAACGTCGTTCTCGTTGGTGATGCCACCGGCGGGCAGTTCGGGCTTGTCGACGATGCGCTCGCCCGGTTTGTCGGAAAGGTCTTCATTGCCCAAGGGCTTGTCCATCCCGCTTCCTCCTCCAGTAATGACAGCCTGCGGCTGCCGGTTGTCAAAACAGTTTATCCGGCTCCGGGATTTCCCGACCTGCGCCAGCGCCGCATCATGTTACACCGTGCGCGGCGCCCTCTCCGCGCTTGAGTCCACGAACCGGCACGGGCATCATGCGCAAATAATCGCCGGGAGGAACCCATGAAGGTAAAGCGCATCGAGCATGTCGGGATCGTGGTTCGCGACGTGGAGGCCAGTCGAAAACTGTGGGAAGACTGCTTCGGCATCAAACTCGGCGGCGTCGAGGAAAACGCGACGCGGCGGTTGGCGCTGTACCCGGTCGGCGATTCGATGGTTGAAATTCTCGCCGGCAGGACACCGGTGAGCAAGCAGGCGTATCTGGTCGCCGAGGGCAAGGGCGGCCTGTATCACATCTGCCTGGAAGTCGAAAACATCGACGAGGCACTGGCAGAATTGAAAGTCAGGGGCATTCCGCTGATCGACGAAGTACCGCGCATAGGCCATGCCGGCTGCCGCATCGCCTTTCTCGATCCCGCGGCGACGGAAAACTGCCTGATTGAACTGGCCGAGTTGCCCGCCGGCCACGGGTAATCCGCTGCGCGCGCCTATTTCTTCAGCGCTTGTTGCAGCAGCTCGGTGACGACTTCATTGACGCCGGTCTTGCGCTCACGTGCCAGCGCGTTGACCTGTTTGACGAGATCGCCGTGAATTTTGACGGCGAACGGCACCAAGCCGGCAGCCTGATCGAGACGCCGTTGCCCACGACGGTCGGTCGGCGCGATGGTGCCCCCGGGGCGGCCGTGCGCACCCGCATTGGCCTGCTTCATCTGGTTGACGAGTTTCAGCGCGTTGAGCTTTTGCAACTCGGCAGGTTTCATGGCCATAGGTGCGGCTTTCGGAAGTTATTGCAGCCGCGGCTGCGGCGCAGCCCGGAGCAGGAACCCAGTGGAACAATTACTGCGGCGGTTGCTGCGGGCCGCCTCCACCGCGGCGCTTGCCCGGCCGCTTGTGGAATTTCTTGCCGCCGCCCGGCCCCTTGTTCTGTCCCTGCGGACGGCCGCCGCCGGACGGGGAGCGGCCGGCACCGACATTCTGCCGCTGGTGGTTCTGGCGGCTTTGCGGTTCTGGCGCACCGGGGCGATTGCCGGAAGCGAGTGCGATCTCGAGCTCGTTAAGCTCGTCCCACTCGGCATCGGTGCGGTTGCGATCGGGGATCGCCAGCAGTTCCTGCAGGCGGGCCCTGGGAGAAATCGAGGGTTGGGGAGGTTGTGAGTCGTTCATGTCAGCCATTATACCGCACTGCGCGCCGTATCCCTCCAAGAAAACAACGGCTTAGCCCGGCCAATCCGGCACCCCCGGAGAGCCGGGCGCCGGGCCGCTCAGGCCAGCGCCTGCAACACCAGCGCATGCAGCAGTTGCCGGTGGTAATAGCGGATCGCGCCGGGAGCATGCGCCATGAACACGACGGCCAGTTCTTCAACAGGATCAACCCAGAAATAGGTACCGGTGGATCCTGCCCAGTGGAATTCGCCGGCCGAACCCGGCATGCCGCCGCGTCCGGCGCTGCGCCGCACTGCGACGCCCAGGCCGAAACCGTAGCCGCGGATATTCGGGTAATCATTCAGTTTCGACAGGTTGGTTTCCGGGCCAAGGTGGTCGGTAGTCATGTATTCGACCGTTTTCCGCCCCAGCACGCGGGCACCGTCGAGTTCGCCGCCATTGAGCAGCATCTGCGCAAACCGCAGGTAATCGGCTGCGGTCGATACCGCGCATCCGCCGCCGCAGTCGAACTTGTGCGGTGTGGTGCCGTCGCGCAGTGTCTGCGGCTCGCCTGATACCGGGTCGAGCGGCAGCGCCTTGGCATAACGGCCCACCTTGGCCGGCGGCACCGTGAAAGCGGTGTCGTGCATGGCCAGCGGCTGAAACAGCCTTGCTTCGAGATAACGCGTCAGCGACATGCCTGCAACGGCCTCGATGGCCAGTCCCAGCACGTCGAGACCCAGGCTGTATTCCCACATCGTTCCCGGCTGGTAATGCAACGGCAGCGCAGCCAGCCGGTCGAGGAATTCGGCACCGCTCCACTGCGTCGACGCAGCGTCCGAGGACACGGGGTAGCGCCGGTACAGTGTCCTTTCGCCGCGACCGTAGCTGAGGCCCGCGGTATGCCGCATCAGGTCCTCGACGGTCATCTGGCGCAACGGCACCTCGGTCGGTCCGCCGGCGCTGCCGTCACACTGCGGCGGGTTGACCCGCATGCGCGCCAGCTGCGGCAGGTACCGCGCCACCGGCTCGTTGATCGCCATGCGGCCTTCTTCGCACAGCATCAGCGCACCCGCGGCCACCAGCGGCTTGGTCATCGACGCGATGCTGAACATCGCGTCGGCGGGCATCGGTTTACGCGCTTCCGGATCGAGATGGCCGAAGGTTTCGCAATAGCCCAGCCGGCCGCGACGCGCGATCATCAACACTGCGCCGGGCAGTGCGCCGGCAGCGATCTCGGCATCCAGCGCCGCAGCGATGCGCGGCAGGCGCGACGGCTCGAAACCCAGCGCCTGGGGTTCAGCCGGTGGCAGCGGAAGGTTCATCCGGCGCTGAGAAGATTCGGATTTGTTCAT
>CAYXKM010000188.1:0-2868 GCA_964465665.1 uncultured Woeseiaceae bacterium | reverse complement strand
TATGCACAACCGCCGTTACGCATCCTTCAGGCCCGCGACGCTTACATTCCTCAGGGAACTGTCCCTGAACAACAATCGTGAATGGTTTGCAGGCAACAAACAGCGTTACGAGGACTTTGTGCTCGATGCCGCCCTCGAGTTCATTCGTGCAATGCAGGCACCGCTCGAAAAAATTGCGCCGCACTTCACCGCCGTACCGAAGCGCATGGGCGGCTCGTTGATGCGGGTGTACCGGGACACGCGATTCTCGAAGAACAAGGCTCCCTACAAGACCAATATCGGCATCCAGTTTCGGCACGAGCAGGCACGCGACGTGCACGCGCCGGGTTTCTACCTGCATATCGATCCCGACGAGGTGTTCCTTGGCGTCGGCATGTGGCAGCCGGAAGCGGATGCATTGTCAGCGGTACGCAAACGCATCGACGCCAAACAGGCGGAGTGGCTGAATGCCAGGGACGACAGAAAATTTCGCCGGCATTTCTACCTCGGCGGAGAATCGCTGTCGCGGCCGCCGAAGGGAATCAGCAAAGATCATCCACTCCTTGATGACTTGAAGCGCAAGGATTTCATCGCGGTCAAGGACCTCGACCCTACTGACCCGCTGAATGCGCGATTTCAACAACAGGTGGAGACCGCGTTCACCTCCGCGACGCCATTCATGAGTTTCCTTTGCAAGGCAGTGGGCGTACCTTGGTGAATGCCCCGGGAAGGGAGTACCCGGTAACGACATTGCGCGGGAGCCGGAGGGCGGTGCTAGAATCCGCGCGCCACGCATGCCCCATCCACGTTACCGGACTACTTTGCAAGGAATGACATGGCTGCCTTCAGCGATCCCGCATTCGACGATCACGAACGTGTGATCTTCTGCCGCGACGCGGCCACCGGCCTCAAGGCCATCATTGCCATTCATTCGACGGCGCTCGGCCCGGCAGCCGGCGGCTGCCGGCTGTGGAATTACGCAACGGACGATGCCGCGCTGCACGATGTGCTGCGCCTGTCGCAGGGCATGAGCTACAAGAACGCCATGGCCGGGCTGAAGTTCGGCGGTGGCAAAGCCGTCATCATGAAAACAGCGGACTTCTCCGGGTCTGACGCCCTGTACGAAAAATTCGGCGACTTCGTCGAGCAACTGAACGGAAGTTACGTGACCGCCGAAGATGTCGGCATGACCGTGTCCATCATGGAAACCATTGCACGTCGCACACGGTTCGTCTCCGGACTGACACCGAAAGCCGGTCACGCCGGTGGTGATCCGTCGCCGAAAACGGCATTCGGCATATTCAAGGGCATCGAAGCAGCAGTCCGCTTCAAACTCGGTCGCGAAAACCTGACAGGTGTCACCGTTGCCTTGCAGGGCGTGGGCAACGTCGGCTATCACCTGTGCCGCTACCTTTCGGAGGCGGGAGCGAAACTCACGGTCGCCGATATGGATCCGGCGCGAGTAAAAAGGGCCTGTGACGAGTTTACTGCGAAAGCCGCCGGTCTCGACGACATACTGACGCAGAGGGTGGATGTGGTCGCGCCGTGCGCGCTCGGCGCCATACTGAACGCGGAATCGATAGCGAAATTGCGTACTACCATTGTCGCCGGCGGCGCCAACAACCAGTTGGCGACCAGCGCAGATGGCAAGCGCCTCGCCGATGCCGGAATTCTTTATGCACCCGATTACGTCATTAACGGCGGTGGCATCATCAACGTTGCTTGCGAGTACTACGGTGGTTTCGATGACGCCAGGGTCATGGATCTGGTTGCCGCTATCGGGCCACGGTTGACCGGCATATTCGCCGAAGCGAAGAAGACCGGCGAACCGACCAACGTCATCGCCGATCGCATGGCACGAGCCATTATCAGCCGTGCCGCAGTCGCACAATCCGGCAGGAGTTCCTGAGGTTTCCCAGAGGCCCGGATCTGGACAGTCGGCACAGGGTTGCGATAATCACGGCGCTCTGCCCCGGCAAAGACAGGCACAAATTGAAACCTAACCCGATACTTTGGCAGCCGGACGAAAAACGCCGCGCGGCCACCGGGATGCATCGCTTCATGCAGGCCCGATCCTGCTCAACGTACGACGAGCTGCATCGCTGGTCGATCGACAACCTTGCTGACTACTGGCAAGCGCACGTCGAGTTCTGCGAGGTGAAATTCCGCACGGGAGCAACCACTGTGTTGCAACAGCCCGGGGACATGACCACTGCCCGCTGGTTCGTCGGCGCCGAGCTTAATTTTGCGGAACACCTGCTTCGCCATTCAGGGAAAAGGCCAGCCATCATTTTCCGTGGCGAGAATGGTGCGCGGCGCGAGCTCAGCCTCGATGAACTGAAGTGCGAAGTTGCCGCGCTAGCCACGGCGCTGAAATCGGCAGGCGTGAAAGCAGGCGACCGGGTTGCCGGCTTCCTGCCGAACTGTCCCGAGGCCATCATTGCCATGCTGGCGACTGCCAGTATCGGCGCCGTCTGGTCGTCCTGCTCGCCGGACTTCGGCATCAACGGCGTTGTCGACCGTTTCGGGCAGATCGAGCCCAAAGTCCTCTTTTGTGCAGACGGCTATTTCTACAACGGCAAACGCTGCGATTCGTTGGCGGCGGTCAAGGGTGTGGTCGCGGCGATCAAATCGGTGCAGCGCACAGTGGTGGTTCCGTTTACCAGCGACAAACTCGAACTCGATGACTTGCCGAATGCGCTGGCCTGGCGGGAGTTTCGCGGCACAGACGCCGCACTGCAATTTGCCGCCATGCCGTTTGCGCACCCGCTTTACGTCATGTACTCCTCCGGAACTACCGGTGTGCCGAAATGCATCGTGCACGGCGCCGGCGGAACGCTGCTGCAACACTTGAAGGAGCACGTGTTGCATTGCGACGTTGTGACCGGC
>CAYXKM010000187.1:0-12561 GCA_964465665.1 uncultured Woeseiaceae bacterium | reverse complement strand
TCAAGATGAAGTTCGGCCACCACGGGGCCAATCATCCCGTGAAAGATCTTCAGACCGGCAAAGTCCTGATTACCAGTCAGAACCACGGCTTCGCAGTGGACGAGCAAACGTTACCGAAAAATGTAGTGGCGACACATCGCTCCCTGTTTGACGGCAGCCTGCAGGGCATGGCGTTCACCGACAAGCCGGCCTTCAGCTTCCAGGGGCACCCGGAAGCGAGCCCGGGCCCTCAGGATCTCATCGGGTTATTCGAGCGTTTCATCAAAGCCATGGAAGTCGTAAAACGAAGCCAAACAAAGACGGCTTTGTCGTTCTAAATAAAGTTTATAAAACAGATATTTAAGAGACTTTTATAATGTACTTTGTATGTCAGTTTCGCCTGCCTGCCCGGTCACGTTGAACCATGCCGAAACGCACTGACATCGACAGCGTGCTGATCATCGGCGCAGGGCCGATCGTAATCGGCCAGGCCTGTGAATTTGATTACTCGGGCGCGCAGGCGTGCAAAGCCCTGCAGTCGGAAGGTTACCGGGTGATTCTGGTCAATTCGAATCCGGCGACGATCATGACCGATCCCGAGACGGCCGACGCGATTTACATTGAGCCGGTGCACTGGACCGTGCTTGAACGAGTCATCGCACGGGAGAGACCGGACGCGCTACTGCCGACCATGGGCGGACAGACCGCACTGAATTGTGCACTCGACCTGGTCCGCGAGGGCGTGCTCGAAAAGTACAAGGTCGAATTGATCGGTGCTTCCCGCGAAGCCATAGACATGGCCGAAGACCGCGAGTTGTTTCGCAAGGCCATGCAGGAGATTGGCCTTGACGTTGCCAAAGCCGAGATTGCGCACACGCTGGAACAGGCGCTGCAGAAGCAGCCTAGCATTGGTTTTCCGACGATCATCCGACCGTCTTTCACGCTGGGTGGCACCGGCGGAGGCGTCGCCTACAACCGCGACGAGTTCGAGGAGATCGTGTCGCACGGGCTGGAAATGTCGCCGACCAGCGAGGTGTTGCTGGAGGAATCCGTCCTCGGCTGGAAAGAATTCGAAATGGAAGTTGTTCGCGACCGCAATGACAACTGCATTATTGTTTGCTCGATAGAAAATTTCGATCCGATGGGTGTGCACACCGGAGATTCGATTACCGTTGCTCCTGCACAAACCCTGACCGACAAGGAATACCAGCGGATGCGCAATGCGTCGATCGACGTGTTGCGGAAAATCGGGGTCGAGACCGGTGGTTCGAACGTCCAGTTTGCGGTCAACCCGGAGGATGGGCGCCTGCTCGTCATCGAGATGAATCCTCGTGTGTCGCGATCGTCGGCCCTGGCATCCAAAGCGACCGGATTCCCGATCGCCAAGATCGCTGCGAAGCTCGCCATAGGTTACACCCTGGACGAGTTGCAGAACGACATCACGGGCGGTGCGACACCGGCGTCTTTCGAACCGACGATCGACTATGTGGTGACAAAGATCCCCCGATTTACCTTCGAAAAGTTTCCCGGCGCAAACGCTCGCCTGACCACGCAGATGAAATCGGTGGGGGAGGTAATGGCCATCGGACGCACATTCCAGGAATCACTGCAGAAAGCATTGCGGGGGCTGGAAACGGGAATATGCGGGCTGGACGAGCGCTGCAATGCACCGGACAGCGATGAAAGCCGTGATCAGTTGCGACACGAGCTGAGAGTACCGGGCGCAGAACGCATATTGTACGTAGCAGACGCGATGCGTCATGGTTTCTCGGTCGATGACGTTGCAAAACTGTCGCGCATCGATCCGTGGTTTCTTGCGCAAATTGCCGACCTGGTTGCCGAGGAAGGAAGGATAATCAGGGAAGGTTTCGAGGCGCTTGATGCAGACAGAATGCGGCAGCTCAAACGCAAAGGCTTTGCGGATGGGCGTATTGGCAGGTTATTGCAGCGCGAAGAGTCGTTCATACGCCAGAAGCGTATCAAATTAGGGGTGAGGCCTGTTTTCAAACGTGTCGACACCTGTGCCGCCGAGTTTGCGACGACTACAGCGTATCTGTATTCAACGTATGAAGAGGAATGTGAGGCGCTGCCGACGGATAGGCAGAAGATCATGATCCTCGGAGGCGGCCCGAATCGTATCGGCCAGGGCATCGAGTTCGATTATTGCTGCGTCCACGCATCTTTGGCGCTCAAGGAAGCCGGTTACGAAAGCATCATGGTGAACTGTAATCCGGAAACCGTATCGACAGACTACGATACGTCGGACAGACTCTATTTCGAATCGCTGACTTTCGAAGATGTCATGGAGGTCATCGACAAGGAGAAACCGAAAGGCGTCATTGTGCAATATGGCGGACAGACACCGCTGAAACTCGCGCGGGACCTCGAAGCCGCAGGCGCGCCAGTGATTGGCACATCGCCCGATTCCATAGATCTCGCCGAGGATCGCGAGCGCTTCCAGAAACTCGTGGACAAACTCGGGCTCCGCCAGCCTCCGAATCGTACGGTTCGCAATGCGCGCGAAGCACTGACTCTGGGGGCCGAAGTCGGTTATCCGTTGGTCGTACGCCCGTCCTATGTCCTGGGCGGCAGGGCGATGGAAGTCGTGCACAGCCCGGATGATTTGGAAGCGTACATGGAGGCTGCGATTCATGTGTCGAACGCGAGCCCCGTCCTTCTCGACCGCTTTCTTGACCGGGCAACCGAAGTCGACGTCGATGCGATCTGCGACGGTGAACGGGTGCTGATCGGCGGCATCATGGAGCACATCGAGCAGGCGGGTGTGCATTCCGGCGATTCCGGTTGCTCGCTGCCGCCATTCAGCCTCGGGCCGGAAGTACAGCAGGCGCTCGCCGAGCAGGTCCAAAAGCTCGCAAAAGGACTCAAGGTCATCGGGCTGATGAATATCCAGTTCGCGATCCAGAACAACGTGATCTATCTGCTCGAGGTCAATCCGCGGGCGTCACGAACCGTGCCATTCGTATCAAAGGCGATCGGCATCCCGCTGGCGAAGATCGCGGCCCGGGTCATGGTCGGTGAGTCGCTTGCAAGCCAGGGCGTGGTCAATCAGCGCATACCGCCGTACTATTCGGTCAAGGAAGCCGTTTTCCCGTTCATCAAGTTTGCCGGCGCCGACCCGATACTCGGACCCGAAATGAAATCGACGGGCGAAGTCATGGGGGTCGGCCGTTCCTTTGGCGAAGCGTATGCCAAGGCGCAGCTTGCCTCCGGCGTGGTACTGCCAAGGCAGGGCTTGGCACTGATCAGCGTTCGCGATCGTGACAAGGCTGGCGCCATCGAGCTTGCGAGGGTTTTAATCGACCGGGGATTCGACATCGTTGCCACGCACGGCACTGCACAGGAACTGGCGAAGGCCGGCATCGCATGTCGCAGGGCCAACAAAGTCCGGGAGGGCAGACCGCACATCGTCGATATGATCAAGAATGGAGAAATTGCGCTGATCGTCAATACGACGGAGGGGAAACAGGCGGTCCGCGAATCGCAATCGATCCGCGCCGAAGCCGTGCGCCGATATGTGACCTACTACACGACTCTGGACGCCGCGCTGGCGACCTGCACGGCGATCGAACATCTTGACGACAGCGACGTCAATCGATTGCAGGATCTGCACCAGGAGGTCGCGGCATGAAAAAGGTACCAATGACCGTACGTGGTGCGGAAATGCTGCGTGAAGAACTGAAGAATCTTAAATCGATCGAACGACCGCGAATCATCCAGGCTATCGCCGAGGCACGTGGACATGGCGATCTCAAGGAAAACGCCGAATATCACGCGGCCAAGGAGCAGCAAGCATTTGCAGAAGGCCGTATCAAGGAAATCGAATCAAAGCTGTCCAATACGCAGATCATCGATGTGACTGCGATCGATGCCAAGGGCAAGGTCGTCTTCGGCTCCACTGTGTCGTTGCTCGATCTGCAGAATGACTCGGAAATCACCTACCGCATCGTCGGAGAAGACGAAGCCGACATCAAGACCGGATTGATCTCGTACAGCTCGCCAATTGCGCGAGCGCTGATTGGCAAGAATGAAGGCGATGAAGTAACTTTTGCAGCGCCGGGTGGCCAGAAACAGTACGAAGTCGTCGGCGTGAGCTACGAATGAAGCATCCTGTGTTCATGCCGTCGGCAGCACGATGCGCGGTTTCAGTTCGTTAGGGCGGTATAGCAACGCAACATTGCCGATGCGGGAAACCAGGCATGCCGAACCACGGACACACAAGTCTTCAATAAGTTTGTCACGCTGTATCCGGTCGGGCGCCCGAACCCGGACTTTGATAAGTTCGTGATGCCGGATCGTCGACTCGAATTCATTGAGCAGCGATTCGGAGAGCCCCGCATCGCCGACAGTAATCACGGGTTTGAGGCTATGGCCACGCCCTCGCAGGAATTTTCTGTGTGAATCCTGTAGTTTCATTGCACCGAATTGTAGCAGCAGCGGGCAATCTCCCGCCCGGGTTACGGACATGAGCAAACCGAAAGGCAGCAGCAGCGGTTGGCGCTCGCGGCAGGAACGTGACCCGTATGTGCAAAAAGCGAGACGCGATGGCTGGCGGTCGCGTGCCGTCTACAAGCTCGAGCAGATGCTGGAAAAAGAGCGCGTATTGCGGCCCGACATGACCTGCATCGATCTCGGGGCGGCCCCGGGTGGATGGAGTCAGTACATCGCGCACCGCCTCAAAGGCCGGGGGCGTGTCATTGCCGTCGACGTTTTGCCGATGGATCCGGTACCCGGGGTCGAGTTCATCCAGGGTGACTTTACAGAAGATGCTGTTTTGGCTGAGCTTTTGCAGCGCCTTTGCGAGCAAGAGGCAGACCTTGTATTGAGCGACATGGCACCCAATATCAGCGGTAACAAGGTGGTTGATCAGCCCAAGGCACAGTACCTGGCGGAACTGGCGTTGGACCTGGCGAAAAAGGTGCTCCGCAGGAAAGGCGTCTTTATTTGCAAGTTGTTTCAGGGCCAGGGCACGGACGAAATCGTGGCGGCAGCTCGCGCCGCCTTTGAGCATGTGAAAATAGTCAAACCTGCGGCATCGCGCGCAGGCAGCAGTGAGATTTACCTGGTAGCCAGAAACTATCGGTTGTAGTACTGTCTAAACATTAGACGCAGTCTAAGCGATTGCCGGAGAACGATTTCCATTGTGAATGATTTAACCAAGAACATACTCGTATTCGTCGTCATCATCGTCGTGCTGCTGTCCGTGGTGCAAGGACTCAGCGGCGTCAGCGGCGCGGCGCCTCAACGGCAGGATTACTCGGAGTTTCTCCGCGAGGTTCGTTCCGGCAACGTTCAGCGTGCGGAGTTCGACGGCGAGAAAATCAGCTACGGCAGCCGCACGCCGCTCGAGTACTACGCGATCAGCCCGGAAACGGACAACAACACGCTGATCGGTATTCTTGAAGACAACGGGGTGCAGTTCACCGCACAGGAGCCGGAATCGCAAAGCCTGATTGGCCAGCTCCTGATCAGCTCATTCCCGATTCTGCTCCTGATTGGCGTCTGGATTTATTTCATGCGCCAGATGCAGGGTGGCGGCGGCGGTCGTGGTGCAATGTCCTTTGGCAAAAGCAAGGCGAGGCTGCTCGGCGAAGACCAGGTCGGTGTTTCGTTCGCGGACGTGGCCGGCGTGGAAGAAGCGAAAGCCGAGGTTGCGGAGATTGTTGACTTCCTGAAGGACCCGAGCAAATTCCAGCGGCTTGGCGGAAAGATTCCGAAGGGCGTGCTGATGGTCGGCCCGCCGGGTACCGGCAAGACTTTGCTGGCCAAAGCGATCGCCGGCGAAGCAAAGGTACCGTTCTTTACCATCTCGGGATCCGACTTTGTCGAGATGTTCGTTGGAGTAGGCGCATCCCGTGTGCGCGACATGTTCGATCAGGCGAAGAAGCAGGCTCCGTGCATAATTTTCATCGATGAACTCGATGCGGTCGGACGACATCGTGGAGCCGGCCTCGGTGGCGGCCATGATGAACGAGAGCAGACGTTGAACCAGATGCTGGTCGAGATGGACGGATTCGAGGGCAACGAAGGGATAATCGTCATTGCCGCTACCAACCGTCCCGACGTGCTGGATCCCGCGTTGCTTCGGCCCGGGCGCTTCGACCGGCAGGTCGTCGTGCCATTACCGGACATCCGTGGTCGCGAGCAGATCCTGAAAGTGCATATGCGCAAAGTGCCGCTGGACGAGGATGTGCAGCCGGGCGTCATTGCGCGCGGTACTCCGGGATTTTCCGGCGCCGACCTCGCCAACCTGGTGAACGAAGCTGCCCTGTTTGCCGCTCGCGCGAACAAGCGCGTCGTCAGCATGGAGGAATTCGAAAAAGCCAAGGACAAGATCATGATGGGAACGGAACGCCGTTCCATGGTCATGAGCGAAAAGGAGAAACTGAACACTGCTTACCACGAGGCAGGGCATGCCATCGTCGGATATTGCGTGCCGAGCCACGACCCGGTTTACAAGGTCACGATCATCCCGCGCGGGCGCGCACTGGGCGTTACCATGTACCTGCCGGAAGAGGACAAGTACAGTATTTCCAAGGAAACCCTGGAGAGCAATATTTCGACCTTGTTCGGCGGTCGCATTGCCGAGGAAATGACTTTGGGGGCCAACGGCGTCACCACGGGCGCATCGAATGACATCGAACGTGCAACCGAAATTGCACGCAACATGGTCACGAAGTGGGGATTGTCGGAGCGCCTCGGTCCACTGACCTACAGCGAGGACGATGGCGAGGTATTCCTTGGCAGGTCCGTGACCCAGCACAAACAGGTGTCTGACGTCACCGTGCACACGATCGATGAGGAAGTGCGTTCGATCATCGACCGCAATTACGAGCGCGCGCGCAAGATACTTAAGCAGAATGAAGACAAGCTGCAGGTCATGGCCAAAGCCCTGATGAAGTACGAGACCATCGATCAGGCACAGATCAAGGACATCATGGAAGGACGTGAACCGAGTCCACCGGAGGATTGGGAGGACCCGGATGACAGGCTGACAACCAAAGGCGGAAAGAAACCGGCAGTTTCCGAGGGCCCGGTGCCCATCGGCGGCCCCGCAAGCGAACACTAATTGTTACAGGTACGACATGACTCTCTGAAACGGCAGCCAATCGGCTGCCGTTTTGGTTCAGGGGACAGGCAATGCAGTTGCGTCTTGGAGCAAGGATTCTCGATCTGAGTCAACCCAGGGTGATGGGCATCCTGAATGTGACGCCGGACTCCTTCTCCGACGGAGGACGGTACCTCGATCGAGATGTCGCACTGCGCCATGCTGAGTCGATGCTGGCCGCCGGGGCAGCGATCATCGATGTCGGCGGTGAATCAACGCGGCCAGGCGCAGCGGGCGTATCCGAAGTGGAGGAAGCCGATCGCGTGATCCCGGTTATCGAGGTGATTGCCCGGGAACTGGACGTCGCGATTTCGGTGGATACGAGCAAGGCGTCCGTCATGCGAACTGCCGTCGCCGCCGGTGCGAGTCTGATCAATGACGTTTATGCGTTGCGGCTGGACGGAGCGCTTGAGGCAGCAGCGGAGCTCGATGCCGGGGTTTGCCTGATGCACATGCAGGGATCGCCGGCGACCATGCAGTCAAACCCGTATTACGAGAATATTCCCGGCGATATAATTGCGTTCCTTAAGGAACGGATCGCGGCCTGTCATGCGGCCAGTATCGATTCTGCACGCCTACTGGTCGATCCGGGGTTCGGTTTCGGAAAGACCGACCGGCAGAACCTGGAATTGCTGCATAATCTCGAGCAGCTCGGCAGCCTCGGATCGCCGTTGCTGGTAGGCTTGTCCCGCAAGCGCCTGCTGGGCAATCTCACCGGGAGAGCGACGGACAACAGGGTATCTGCCGGGGTCGCGGCAGCAGTCATGGCGGTTGAGCGGGGGGCCAGTATCATTCGCACGCACGACGTGGCAGAGACAGTCGACGCGTTACGCGTTGCACAGGCAGTCCTCGAGGCGGGAAAGACAAATGAGTAGGCAGTATTTCGGAACCGATGGTGTGCGCGGTACGGTCGGCAAAGACCCGATGAGCGCGGACTTTGCCCTGCGGCTGGCCAGCGCGGCGGCCCAGGTACTTGTCCCGACCGGCGGCACGGTGCTGATCGGCAAGGACACCCGCTTGTCTGGATACATGTTCGAGTCTGCCCTCGAGGCGGGATTTGTCGCTGCGGGCGCCGACGTGCTGCTGCTCGGCCCGCTGCCGACCCCCGGAATCGCTTTCCTCACCCAGGAATTCGCCGCCAACCTGGGTGTCGTCATCAGCGCGTCGCACAATCCCTATCAGGATAACGGCATAAAGTTTTTCGATCCGAATGGCTCTAAACTCTCGGATGACGTCGAGGCGGAAATAGAGCGGGTCCTCAAGCAGCCGGCAATCACGCTGGAGTCGCAGAAACTTGGAAAAGCGCGTCGAATTGATTCGGCGCGCATCCGCTACCAGGAATTCTGCGCCTCGACATTTCCCGCGGACCTGAGCCTCGAGGGCGTCAAAGTGGTCTTCGATGGCGCAAATGGCGCCGGTTACAAAGTCGGCCCCAGGACCCTGAGCCAGCTGGGAGCCGAAGTGATTCCGCTCGGTTGCTCACCCAATGGCCGCAATATCAATGCCGGCTGTGGCTCGACCCAACCCGCGTTGCTGCAGGCGACCGTTCCGGCGGTCAAGGCAAACGTCGGGATTGCGCTGGACGGCGACGGCGACCGGGTCGTGATGGTCGATGAGCTTGGCCGGACCGTGGATGGCGACCAGTTGCTGTATGTGCTGGCGACAGCGCGCAAGGCTGACGGCACGCTCAAAGGTCCGGTGGTAGGTACGGTCATGAGTAATCTGGGCCTCGAGCACGCACTGCGCAGGCAGGGCATCGAATTCCAACGCGCCGATGTCGGCGACCGATACGTACTGGAGACACTGCGGGCATCCGGCGGCACCATCGGCGGCGAGACCTCCGGCCATGTGATTTGCCTGGACCAGACAACCACGGGGGACGGCCTGATTGCCGCACTGCAGGTGCTGGCGGTCATGAAACGAAGCGGCAGGACCCTGTCGCAACTTGTGCAGGGTATGTCGCGTTACCCGCAGAACCTGCTGAATGTCCGGACCCGTTCGCGACTGGATATCAAGGGTATACCGGCCATCCGCGATGCCATCGAACTGGCCGAAAGCGAACTGGCGGAAACCGGGCGCGTGCTGTTGCGGGCATCCGGTACCGAGTCGGTAATCCGAGTCATGGTTGAAGGCGAAAACGAGCATCAGGTGCAGTTGCTGGCCAGGCGCCTGGCCGCCGTCGTCGAAAAAGCCGCTGGCTGAGCGACGTATCGGCTGGCTCGACGGGACTCGTTGCTGCGTTGATTTGCCTTGATTGCCCCGGTATCCTTGCGCGCCTTTTGAATTGAGCGACAACTGGGCGGGCCATGCGCAATTATCTGGTTGCTGGTAACTGGAAGATGAACGGCAGCGGGGTTGCGAACACCGAGCTGATCCGGGCAATGCTGGCGAAATGGCGCGGTCGCTCGGCCCCGGTACGGCTGCTGATCTGTCCGCCTTACCCGTATCTTCGGGAAATCGGCAGCGCGCTGGCCGGTTCCCAGGTGGCTCTCGGAGCGCAAAACGTATCGCAGCATGCGTCCGGCGCTTATACCGGTGAGGTGTCACCGGCAATGCTCCGGGACGTGGGTTGCGAATACGTCATCGTCGGACATTCCGAACGGCGGGCGATGATGGCTGAGACCAGCCAGATCGTGGCGGAGAAATTTGCAGCGGCAGTGGCGGCCGGCTTGCGGCCAATTTTGTGTGTAGGCGAAACGCTCGAGGAAAGAGAACAGCAACGAACGGAAGCGGTGATCGACCAACAGCTGGACGCTGTCATTGACCGGACGGGAATCCAGGCATTCGCGAATGCAGTAATCGCATACGAACCTGTATGGGCTATCGGCACCGGGCGAACGGCAAGCCCGCAACAGGCCCAGGACGTGCACAAGCACATCCGCAGCAGATTGAATGGCAGGAGCGTCGAGATCGCGCAGGCGATACAGATATTGTATGGCGGCAGTGTCAAAGGGGACAACGCTGCCGGGCTTTTCGCAAAGCCGGACATAGACGGTGGACTTATCGGCGGCGCTTCTTTGAAGGCCGATGATTTTCTGGCGATCGCTGCGGCAGCGGCATCGCTCAACTGAGGAAGATATGAATAATATTCAGACAGCTTTGCTCATTGTCCACACTTTGATAGCACTGGCGATCATTGCGCTCGTGCTGTTGCAGCGTGGAAAGGGCGCAGAGGCAGGGGCGGCTTTCGGTGCCGGAGCGTCGGGAACGGTATTCGGTGCCCGGGGTTCGACCAACTTTTTTTCGAGAACCACCGCGATTCTCGCAACACTGTTTTTCGCCAGCAGTCTGGCGCTGGCCTATATGAGCAGCCAGGAGCCTGATGTGGGTCCGAAGAGTCTCATCGAGACCGCGGCACCGGTCGAGGACATGGCGCCGGCTGGCGATGATCCTTCCGAGGCGATTCCGGACCTGCCTGCCCTCGAAAGTGACAGCCCGAAGACCGACGAAGATATGCCGGCGCTTGAGAGTGAGCCGGTCGCGGATCCCGCGGATCCCGACAACAGCTCCGAGCAGTAGACAGAGGAGTTCATCGCTCTGGTGGTGGAATTGGTAGACACGCTGTCTTGAGGGGGCAGTGGCGAAAGCCGTGCGAGTTCGAGTCTCGCCCAGAGCACCATTCCGTTGATTGCGCATCTGATCGCGTTTGTGGCACGTCTTAACGGCCATAGCAGTTACGCTGTCAACCGGCAGATCAAAATACCGTGATTCATTCGAACTGGCGCGTGTCGGGACTGTTGTGGCAACAGGTCAGGCTGCTACAATATCGCGCAAATCCGGCCGCGATTGCACGAAATTCAGAGCACGTACTCAAACATGTTGCAAAATTACCTGCCAGTTCTGATTTTCCTCGGCGTCGCAACTGGTCTCGGCTTGTTGCTGCTGGGGCTCGGCTTTCTGTTCGGTCGAGGCCAAAAGGATGCCGAAAAATTGTCGCCGTACGAATGCGGATTCGAACCTTTCGAAGATTCGCGAATGAAGTTCGACGTTCGCTATTACCTCGTAGCCATTCTCTTCATCATTTTTGATCTTGAAATCGCCTTCCTCTTTCCATGGGCGGTTTCACTGGATGCCATCGGCACATTCGGCCTGACCGCCATGGGAATTTTCCTGGCATTGCTTGTAGTTGGCTTCGTCTATGAATGGAAGAAGGGGGCGTTGGAGTGGGATTGAGTGCCGAAGTGCAGGCGACGGAAAGCCCAAGTAACCCGGGACTTGGCAATGCGCCGGCAGAAAGTCTGCAGAAAAAAGGCTTTCTGGTAACTGGTGTCGATGTAGTCGCGAATTGGGCCCGAACCGGCTCGATGTGGCCGTTGACCTTCGGTCTTGCATGCTGTGCCGTTGAAATGATGCATGCCGGAGCGGCACGATATGACCTCGATCGTTTCGGCATTATTTTCAGGCCGAGTCCGCGCCAATCCGATGTCATGATCGTCGCAGGCACGCTCGTCAACAAGATGGCGCCTGCATTGCGAAAGGTCTATGACCAGATGCCCGAGCCGCGCTGGGTCGTTTCGATGGGGTCCTGCGCAAATGGCGGCGGGTACTATCACTATTCCTATGCTGTGGTTCGTGGGTGCGACCGCATTGTTCCCGTGGACGTCTATGTTCCTGGCTGCCCGCCGACGGCAGAAGCATTGTTGTACGGACTCATACAGTTGCAAAAGAAAATCCGGCGCACCAGTACGATTGCCAGGTAACCAACAAACAAGAATGAGTATACCGCTCGAGACTCTGGCCTCTCGTATCGACGCGCGCTTTGCCGCGAAGGTCGAGCGTATTTCGTCCACATGCGACGAGCTGGGCTATATCCTGTCGAAGGACGATCTGGTTTCCATTGCCACGATATTGCGCGACGAGGACGATTTTGCTTTCGAGCAGCTAATCGATGTTTGTGGCGTGGATTACCTGACCTACGGAACTGACGAGTGGACGACTACCAGCGCAACGGACAGTGGATTCAGCAGGGGCGTTGAGCGAAAACCGGTCATCCTCGACGAATCGGATACCTTCACGGATCGTCGCTTCGCGGTCATCTATCACCTGCTGTCTGTTCGACACAATGCGCGACTCCGCTTGCGGGTTTATACAGGAACGGCGAATCCGCCAATCGTGCCAAGTGTCGTCGATATATGGAATTCGGCGAACTGGTTCGAGCGAGAAGCATTCGATCTTTTCGGAATATTGTTTGAAGGTCACCCGGACCTGCGTCGCATTCTGACGGATTATGGTTTTATCGGTCATCCTTTTCGCAAGGATTTTCCGTTGATCGGCAATGTCGAGGTGCGCTACGACGCCGAAAAGGGCCGGGTCGCATACCAACCGGTCACGATCGAGCCGCGGACGTTGGTACCCAAAGTGATTCGCGACGACAATCGATATGCGGCCGACCTCAAGGATGGAGCAAAAAATGCCTGAGATTCAAAGTTACACGATGAATTTCGGGCCGCAGCATC
>CAYXKM010000186.1:0-2376 GCA_964465665.1 uncultured Woeseiaceae bacterium | reverse complement strand
TTTTGCCTGCGGGTGGTCTCCCGCCTGCACGCCGTCTCCCGTCAGGCAAAGTATGCTTGCCACGCCGATCGCGGCGGCGCCGAGCACATCGCCCTGGATCGCGATGCGATTCCGGTCGCGGCAGGACACCTGCATGATGGCCGAATAGTTGGCACGCCGCAGGATGGCGCAGACGGCGACGCTCGACATGTGGCAGTTCGCGCCGGAACCGTCCGTTGCATTTATGGCGTCGACGGTCCCGTCAAAAATGCGCGCCTTTTCGAACACCTCTTCGGGATCGGACGAATCGGGTGGCGACAGTTCCGCCGTCACGGTGAACTCTCCGGCACGGAGCAGTTTCTCGATCCGTCCCGGCGAACTGTGCCCGAGTTCGAGCGGCAGGAAATGACCGGCCGCCGGGTTGTCCAGCATGGTCATCCGGGCGCATCCCCGATTTCGGGTGCACCTTTTTTCCGGCGCACCTCGCGCATCCATGACGAGCTGCCCAGAAGCCGATGATCGACCATGGTCTGGATACTCCGAATCCGATCACCGTCCCGCATCAACCTGCTCCCGGCATAGGCGTCCACCCAGACGCAGGGCATCTCCGGTTTGACTTCGCAGTGGCCGTTGCTGCGCACTCCGCCGCAGGGCCCGTTACGCATGGATTTCGGACAGTTCATCGGGCAGACCATGCCGGTCGCGCCAAGAGTGCACGAACCGCACATTTTGGTATCGAACAGAAACCCCTTGACCACCCTTTCGACGGCAGCAACCGGCTTATCCATCCGCGCGTAGCCGATACGGCGGAACAACGGATGCAACGACGCGAGCATCGCTTCGAACCCGTTGTAGAAGGCTTCGAAGAATCGGGCGTGTCTCGAGGCCCATCGGCGAACGCTGTACATGACCAGTCTCCCTTGCGCGGCCCCGGCGCCGTCTGATTTGCGCGTCGGTTGCGCGGATCGGCGACTGTCTTCGCCCTGCTGCGCTACCTTGGCCCTGTCACTAATGATATTTTGCGGTACAGGATGCCGTGAAAATCGACTCAGGGGGAAGTAGTTCGGTGAATTCTGATCCGCGACAATTGATTTCCGGCACGCCGATGAGCCGCATGCAGATCGTCGCCGTCGCCATGACGATTGTGCTCAATGCCCTCGACGGCTTCGACGTGCTGGCCATCAGTTTCGCATCCCCCGGCATCGCTGCGGAATGGGGCATCAATCGCGCCAAACTCGGCATAGTGCTTTCGATGGAACTCATCGGCATGGCCATGGGGTCTGTGTTTCTCGGTGGTCTCGCCGACCGCATCGGGCGGCGGAAGACCATGCTCGGCTGCCTCGTTGCCATGGCTGGCGGCATGTTCATGGCAACGACCGTGACGGGACTCATTGACCTGTCCGCCTGGCGGGTCATTACCGGGATGGGCATCGGCGGCATGCTGGCGACGATCAACGCCACGGCCGCGGAATTCTCCAACGAGCGGCGCAAGCACCTGTGCGTTTCCCTGATGGCGATCGGCTATCCGGTCGGTGTCGTAGTCGGCGGCACGATCGCGGCGCAGTTGCTGCAGACATACGACTGGCGGTCCGTGTTTTACCTGGGCACCACGATGACTGCCCTTTGCATACCGCTTGTGTACTTGCTGATACCGGAGTCGGTGCACTGGCTGGCGCACAAACAGCCGGAAGGCGCACTCGAAAAAATCAACCACACGTTGAAGCGCATGGGTCACGCCGCCATCAGCGCGCTTCCGGCAATGCCGTCAATAACCTCCGGGCGGAAGATCAGCGATATATTCTCGCCCGCACTGCTTGCGACGACGGTCATACTTACGCTGGCGTATTTCCTGCACGTCATGACGTTCTATTACATCATCAAGTGGGTGCCGAAGATCGTCGTCGACATGGGCTTCATGGCGTCGTCCGCAGCAAGCGTTCTCGTGTGGGCCAATGTCGGCGGTGCGACCGGCGGGGCGGTACTCGGTTTCCTGGCACTGCGATATAACGTGAAGACGCTGACGGTCGCGGTGCTGGCGCTGTCGACTGTCATGATCGTGATCTTCGGGTTCGCGCCGGCGGACCTGACCAAGCTGTCCCTGATCTGCGCCGCGACTGGTTTCTTCACCAATGCGGGCATCGTCGGACTGTATGCGATCTTTGCGCATACTTATCCAACGCATGTGCGCGCATCCGGCACAGGCTTCGCGGTCGGCATGGGACGCGGCGGCTCCGTATTGGCCCCGATCATCGCGGGTTTCCTGTTCGAGGCGGGCGTCACGCTACCCGTCGTCTCGATCCTGATGGGGCTCGGCTCGACCCTCGCGGCGGTCATCCTGCTGTTCCTCAAACTGCGACCGGAACAGCCGGGCACTTAGTTACACGTTTCAGTCTCGCC
>CAYXKM010000185.1:0-10760 GCA_964465665.1 uncultured Woeseiaceae bacterium | reverse complement strand
TCGACGCGATCCGCTCGAAATCCTACGATGTTCTGGTGTGCAACTTTGCGAACCCCGATATGGTCGGACATACGGGGGTGCTTGCCGCGGCGATCGAAAGCGGCCGCTACAGTCCGAGCAGCACAGTGGACACTGCACCGGGGTTCGTGGTCGTCGGCCCGAAGAAAATCGAAGACACCAACAACCTGGGACGTGTGAGCCTCACTACGGTACTGTCCCGCTCGAGCAATGTCGGTGTAACCAAAATTGCCATGTCACTCGAGCCGGACCAGCTTTGGAGCACGATGACGGAGTTCGGGCTCGGCTCGCTGACGGCCAGCGGTTTTCCCGGTGAATCAGCCGGATTGCTGACGCATTACAACCACTGGCAGGAAATCAGCCAGGCAACGCTCGCCTACGGTTATGGCGTCTCAGTAACGCCGTTGCAGCTGGCACAGGCATATGCCGCGCTGGGCAATGACGGCATCATGCGCCCGGTGTCGCTGATTGCGCTGGACAAACCCAATCAGGGAAATCGCATACTTTCGAGCGAAACGTCCCGGGCTGTCCGCGGCATGATGGAGGAAGTGGTGCGACCCGGCGGTACCGGGACAAAAGCGAACATCGCTGGCTACCGGGTCGCCGGGAAAACCGGCACGACCTGGAAGTTTGCCGCCGGCGGATACTCGCACGACAAATACCTCTCGATTTTTGCCGGACTGGTACCCGCTACCGATCCGAGGCTGGCTGCAGTCGTAATCATCGACGAACCAACGGGAAACCTCTACTACGGAAGCGACGTCGCGGCCCCGGTCTTCGCCGATGTCATCGCCGAATCCCTGCGACTGCTTGCTGTGCCTCCGGACGCCCTGCCGACCCGCCGCACCGACACCATCATGCAGGCAATGAGTCAATGAGCATGCCAGCTGAACTCATCCGGCCGCACGTAACCCTCGATCAGTTGCTGAAGGGTATTGGCAATGCGCCGGCAATGCGCATCAATGGCCTTTCAAGCGACAGCCGCAAGCTGCGCGCGGGGTACGTGTTTGTCGCTCTGGCAGGCGAGTCGTCCCACGGTCTCGAGTTCCTCGATCAAGCGCTGGCTGCAGGTGTTGCAGCCGTGCTTTTCGATCCGCGGACGGCTGCAACCGACCCGCTCAAATGCAACGTGCCGCTGATACCGGTCGATAATCTGGCCATTCACGTGGGTGACATCGCCAATCGCTGGTACGGCACGCCATCAGCAGAAATGGCGGTTACCGGCGTTACGGGCACCAATGGCAAAACGACGGTTGCGTTCCTGATCGCGCAATGCCGGCAGCTGCTGCACTGCAAATCGGCGTACATCGGGACGCTCGGCGCCGGCATGGATGCATTGCAGGACGATGGTGCGATGACGACACCCGCGTGCATTGATCTGCACGATTTACTCGCCGGTTTTCGTGACGCCGGCACGACCCACGTTGCTCTCGAAGTGTCGTCACATGGCATCCGTCAAGAACGTATCGCCGGTGTCCGATTCGAGTCGGCCATCTTCACCAACCTCAGCCGCGACCACATCGACTATCACGGTGACATGAAATCCTACGGTGAAACCAAGGCGCGGCTGTTTCTGAAGCACGACCTCGAGCATCGGATCATCAACATCGATTGTGACTTCGGCCGCAATCTTGCCACCCGTTGTTCGGACAACGTTGTTGTCGTCTCGACAGAACCGAAATTCGAGAACGTCGGCCGGGAGTTCGTGCACGTGCGCAACATGTCGCCGACGGATCACGGATTTCGCGTGGATTTCAGAAGCAGCTGGGGTGACGGCAGTTTTCACTTGCCGTTGTACGGCAAATTCAATGTGTCGAATGCGGCCGCGGTACTCGCATTGCTGCTGTCGCAGGGTGTCAGCCGCGACGATGCCTGCAGTGTGTTGCAAAACGTGACCGCACCTGCCGGGCGCATGCAGCGCCTACTGCATGCATCGATGCCAGCGGTGTTCGTGGACTACGCGCATACGCCAGCCGGTCTCGAGGCCGCATTGCTGGCATTGAGGCCCCATTGCGAGGGCAGACTTTGGTGCGTGTTCGGCTGCGGCGGAGATCGCGACCACGGAAAACGCCCGATGATGGGAGAGATTGCCTCACGATTTGCCGACCGTACGGTTGTCACCAATGACAACCCGAGAAGCGAGGCACCGGAGGTAATCATCGCGCAGATCCTGGCCGGCATGGCTGTTGGCACGGCCGGCCCCGCAGTGGTCATCGAAGATCGCGCAGCGGCCATAGCGTATGCGGTCAGTCGTGCTGATGACGACGATCTCATTCTGATTGCCGGAAAAGGGCATGAGCAATACCAGCTGACCGGGAACGAACGACGGCCATTTTCCGACTATGCAATCGCCTTCGCCAATCTGTCCGCGCGCCAGGTACACGGTGCGGGCCGGACATGATGGAGGGATCCTTGTCACAGGCCGCACAGATCATGCAGGGCAATCTTCACGGTCCGGACGGCAAGTTCGGTGGCATCAGCACCGATACACGCACGATTCGCGCGGGCGAGTTGTTCTTTGCGCTGCAAGGGCCGAATTTCGACGGCAATCGGTTTGTCGGCGTCGCGGCGGAGAAAAAGGCGGCAGCGGCTGTGGTCAATGCCCAGGTTGTCCCCGTTTTCGCGCAAATTGTCGTTGACGATTCGCGCCTGGCACTGGGACGGCTCGCTGCAGACTGGCGGAAGAAGATGCCGGCGACGGTCGTTGGCATCACGGGTTCCAACGGCAAGACAACCTTGAAGGAGCTTGTCACGAGCTGTTTGTCCCAATCTGGCAGTACGCTCGCGACCCAGGGAAATCTGAACAATGACATCGGGGTTCCGACGATGCTGTCGCGAATCTCGCCCCTGCATCGATTTGCCGTTATCGAGATGGGCGCGAATCACGCTGGCGAGATTGCGTACCTGGCGGACATCACCTGCGCCGACGTCGTTGCAATCACCAATGCGGGTCCCGCGCATCTCGAGGGCTTCGGCTCGATCGAGGGCGTCGCCAAAGCCAAGGGTGAAATTCTTGATAACCCGAGGCGGCCGGCAATTGCAGTATTGAATGCCGACGACAACTATTTCGACTACTGGCTTTCCCGGGCGACGGACACCGAAGTCATCACATTCGGTCTTGACGCCAGTGCAATGGTTCGTGCAAGTGCCATTGAAGCGCACGATTGTGGTTCGCATTTTGTACTGCATCTTGAAGAAGAAGAGGTCCCGATAACGTTGCAGCTTGCAGGCCGGCACAACGTCATCAATGCCTGCGCGGCTGCTGCAATTGCCAGCGGGCTCGGCTTGACCAGTGCATTGATCAGTCGAGGTCTCGAATCGGTGCAGCCGGTCAGCGGACGACTGCAGCCCGTCACTACGCCGGCTGGATACGTAATCTACAACGACAGCTATAACGCAAATCCCCAAAGTGTCATGGCAGCAGCGGAATTCCTGGCAGAGCAGGGAGGCGACACCTGCCTGGTCCTTGGCGACATGGGTGAACTCGGCCCGGCATCAGAGGAACTTCATGCGGCCGTCGGCATAGCCGCAAAGCAGTTCGGCATAAAACGGCTATTTGCAACCGGAGCCCAGTCCCGCGATGCGGTTGCCGCTTTCGGAGACGGCGGGCAGTGGTTTGGTTCGATCGATGAACTGACTGACGTACTTCGTAAAGTGCTCACCGCGGAAAGTCGTGTGCTGATCAAAGGTTCGCGGTCGGCGCGCATGGAACGAGTCGTCCATGCATTGCACCCGACGTCCGAATCGGCAGGAGCGCACTAGACATGCTGCTGTATCTCACCCGGTATCTTACGCAGTTCGAGTCGGGATTTGGCGTTTTCAATTACCTGACGATGCGCGCGATCCTCAGTGCGCTGACGGCGCTGCTGCTGTCGTTCATCATAGGTCCGAGAATGATCGCCAGACTGACGACCAATCAGGTTGGTCAGCCCGTGCGCGAGTTGGGTCCCTCGACGCATTTACCGAAAGCCGGGACGCCGACCATGGGCGGCGCACTGATCATAACGGCAATAGTCTTCAGCACGGTTATGTGGGCCGACCTGCAGAATCGCTTCA
Source organism: uncultured Woeseiaceae bacterium (assembly GCA_964465665.1). Lineage (GTDB taxonomy): Bacteria > Pseudomonadota > Gammaproteobacteria > Steroidobacterales > Woeseiaceae > JAKEGN01. The sequence continues at coordinate 6,686 of CAYXKM010000185.1, read as the reverse complement.
TCTGGGTCGTACTGTTTGTGACGCTTGCGTTCGGAGTCATCGGTTACGTCGATGACTACAAGAAACTCGTGTTGCGGAATCCGGCAGGCCTGTCCGCGCGCCAGAAACTTTTCTGGCAATCGGCTGCGGCACTCATTGCCGGCGTTGTTCTGTACCTTATGGCAGCCGATGAAGTCTCGACGTCGCTGCTGATTCCCTACTTCAAGGATCTGGCAATTCCACTTGGAATATTTCAGATAGCAGTTACCTTTTTCTTCATCGTCGGATTCAGCAACGCCGTCAATCTGACTGACGGCCTCGACGGACTTGCCATCATGCCGACGGTGCTGGTCGGCGGAGCACTTGGCGTGTTCGCCTATGTCACGGGCAACGTCAATTTTTCACAGTACCTGGGCATCCCCTATGTCAGTGGCAGTGGGGAGATCCTGGTTTTTTGCGCCGCTCTGGCCGGCGCCGGGCTCGGATTCCTGTGGTTCAACACCTATCCGGCTCAGGTTTTCATGGGAGATATCGGTGCACTTTCGCTTGGTGCAGCCCTTGGTGTTGTAGCGGTCGTCGTCCGGCAGGAGCTAATCCTCGCCATCATGGGCGGAGTGTTCGTCGTCGAAACCGTGTCGGTCATTATTCAGGTGGCTTCATTCAAGCTGACCGGCCGGCGGGTTTTCCGGATGGCGCCGCTACACCATCATTTTGAACTCAAAGGCTGGGCAGAGCCGAAGGTCATCGTTCGCTTCTGGATCATTACCGTAATCCTGGTGCTGATCGGACTTGCGAGTCTGAAAATCCGATGAAAAACATATGAACGCCGCGAGAGCAAAGAAGAGACGCACCAGGCAGGAGTTGCCAACGCCTGCAACTGACGGCAAGGACCTTGTCTTTGGCCTTGGCGCAAGCGGCCTGTCGGTTGCGCGATACCTGACGCGCAAGGCGGCAAACGCCATTTACGTGGATACCCGCGAGCAGCCACCAGGTCTCGACGAGCTGAAAGAGCTGCGGCCGGATGCGCAAGTGAGCCTTGGGAGACCGCCGACAACGTTATTGCGTGGTGTATCACGAATGATCGTGTCGCCGGGAATACCCGATCACGACGCGTTTATCACAGAAGCACGAAAGCAAGGCCTGCAGGTCATTTCGGATATTGCATTGTTCGTTGCGGAAGCGCAGGCGCCATTCGTTGCGGTCACCGGTTCGAATGGCAAGAGCACAGTGACAACGTTGATCGCATTGATGTGCGACGCCGCAGGAAAGCGGAGCCTCGCCGGCGCCAACCTGGGTACTCCGGCACTGGACCTGCTGACAGAAGACCAGCCCGACTTCTATGTACTCGAGCTTTCGAGCTTCCAGCTGCAGCGAACGCCGAGCCTGCCGGCGAAGGTCGCAGTGCTGCTGAATATCTCGCCGGATCACCTTGACTGGCATACAAGCGTCGATGAATACCGCGCCGCAAAGTACCGGATCTACAGGGATGCCAAAGCCGCGGTCGTGAATCGTCACGACGAGCTGGCGATGTCACACGTACCGGAATCGGTTCCTGCAATCAGTTTTGGCATGGATCCGCCGCAGGAAGGGCACTACGGCGTGGTCGTCGAAGACGGCCAGACTTTCCTCGCTCGCGGCGAGCAATTGCTGCTGGCTGCATCGGACATGGCGCTGGTCGGTGCACACAATCAGGCCAATTCGCTGGCCGCGCTCGCCGCCGGAGAGCTGATGGGGCTTCCGCTCTCGCCGATGTTACAGGTGCTGAACGAGTTTCCCGGGTTACCGCACCGAATGCAGTTTGTGAGGCAGTTCAATGGCGTCGATTACATCAACGATTCGAAGGCAACCAATGTTGGCGCAGCCGCCGCCGCAGTCGAATCGCTGCCGGGACCGGTGGTGCTGATTGCCGGGGGCGACGGCAAAGGTGGCGACTTCGGCGAATTTGCCAGGGCGGTGTGCACGAGACTTCGTGCCGCGGTACTTATCGGTCGCGATGCGCCGCTGCTTGCCGAAGCTTTCGATCAACTGATTCCGGTGTTCGTGGCGGGCACTATGAAAAATGCCGTTCACAAGGCGGTCGAACTGGCCCAGCCCGGCGACACCGTCCTTCTGGCGCCGGCATGCGCAAGTTTCGATCAATACCGGAACTACCAGCAGCGTGGGCAGGACTACTGCGATTTCGTTTCGAGGTTGCCGTCATGACTATCGGCAGCGTAACGATGCCATTTCCGGCCAGGCTCCGAACGCCGTTGCAGATCGATCACGTGCTGCTGACCATCACGCTGGTGCTTCTGATCGGCGGCATGATAATCCTCGCATCAGCGTCGATATCCGTCTCCGACGGCAACGCCGGGCAACCGTTCTACTACGTCGAACGGCAATTGCTCGCCGCATTTATGGGTACCGTGGCTGCATTCGTCTGCCTGCTGGTGCCAATGCGGCTGTGGCAGAGTCTTGGGCCTGTAATGCTGTTGCTCGGACTTGCCTTGCTGACAATAGTTCTTGTGCCCGGGGTCGGTTACACCGTGAACGGCAGCACCCGCTGGCTGCGTATAGGCGTGATGAATCTCCAGGTATCCGAGCCCGCGCGACTGTGTTTGCTGCTGTACGTCGCCGGTTACCTGGTTCGTCAGAACAAATGTCTGCGCGAAAGTTTCAGCGGATTTCTCCGGCCGATGCTGGTGCTTACCCTGGCGTGCGGCCTGTTGCTTGCGGAACCGGACTTCGGTGCGGCGATTGTGCTTCTGGCAACGGTGCTCGCGATGCTGTTCGTCGCCGGTGCACGCTGGCGGGACTTCTTCCTGTTTTTCGGCGTGGCTATTGCCGCGATGGCAGCTCTCGCCATGACTTCGGAATACCGCCTCGCGCGTCTCACCGGATTCCTCGATCCGTGGTCGGATCCGTTTAATTCGGGCTTTCAGCTGACGCAGTCGTTGATAGCAATCGGTCGTGGTGAATGGATAGGCGTGGGTCTCGGTGACGGCGTACAAAAACTCTTCTACCTGCCCGAAGCGCATACCGATTTTGTGTTTGCAGTTTTTGCGGAAGAATTCGGGCTGCTCGGATCGGTACTGATCATAGGTCTGTTCTTCGCATTGCTGTGGCGAATTTTTCGGCTTGCCATGCGAGCCAACGAATCGGAGCGGCACTTCGAGGCATTTCTAGCTGTCGGCATCGGCACCTGGTTTGGCTTGCAGGCTTTCATCAATGTCGGCGTCAACATGGGCTTGCTGCCGACCAAGGGTCTGACACTTCCTCTAATCAGCTACGGCCGCAGCAGCCTGATAGTCATGATGATCGCCATCGGGCTGCTGCTGCGTGTTCATCACGAGCTGGCTGTCGATGCGCGCCCGACCAACCGTCGCAGGTCGTTGACGGGGCGTACAGCATGAACGGACCGATATTGCGGCCCATCATGGTCATGGCTGGCGGCACCGGCGGACACGTCTATCCTGCGTTGGCGGTTGCACGTTCGCTCGCGGCGCATTCCTGTCACGTGGTGTGGCTCGGAACACAGCGAGGACTCGAAGCGCGGGTGGTCCCGGCGGCCGGTATCGAAATGGAATGGGTCAGTGTGCAGGGACTGCGTGGAAAGGGCATGGTCACTTTGGTGATCGCGCCGTGTCGACTGCTCATTGCGCTGTACCAGTCACTGCGGGCCATGCAACGCCACCGACCGGCAGCCGTGCTCGGCATGGGCGGATTTGTCAGCGGGCCCGGAGGCATCGCTGCGTGGATCATGCGGCGACCGCTTTTGATTCATGAGCAAAACGCGGTTGCAGGAATGACCAACAGACTTCTGGCGCGTCTTGCCCGGGTTGTGCTGCAAGCCTTCCCGGGCAGTTTTCCGCCAGCCGTCAAATGCGAGACCGTCGGAAACCCGGTGCGCAGCGAGATTGCGGCACTGCCGGTGCCGGCGGTCCGATTCGCTACAAGGACCGGCCCGCTGCGGCTGCTGGTGCTTGGCGGCAGCCAGGGCGCGCTGGCGCTGAATCGCACCGTGCCGGCTGCACTTGCACGTTTGCCGTCCGGCAACAGGCCGCTGGTACGCCATCAGACCGGCGAGCGGACTCTCGATGTTGCGCGCGAAGCCTACCGGCGACACAACGTCGATGCAGAGCTCGTGCCTTTTGTCGAAGACATGGCGGAAGCCTATGCCTGGGCGGATCTCGTAATCTGCCGTGCCGGCGCATTGACCGTTGCCGAACTCGCTGCCGTCGGCCTTGCAGCGATTTTCGTGCCCTTTCCGGCAGCGGTTGACGACCACCAGACAGCGAATGCGCGGCCGATGGTTGCGGCCGGCGCGGCCGCGATGATCGCGGAACGCGATCTCGACGATGACGCGCTTGCGAGAGTGCTGGCGGAATGGCTTGCCTGTCGCGATGGTCTGCGGCAACGGGCGGAACTGGCAAGAGAGCTTGCGATGCCGGACGCACTGGAGCGAATCACCGGTTCCTGTCTCGAACTTGCCGGAGTGACATCATGATCAAACGCATGCGTCGCATCCATTGTGTGCACTTTGTGGGGATCGGCGGCTCGGGCATGTCCGGTATTGCCGAGGTCATGCTGAGTCTCGGTTACCAGGTTCAGGGCTCGGATCTGAAGAGCAATGCCCAGGTATTGCGACTACGCCGGCTTGGTGCCACCGTTTTCATCGGGCACGACGCGGCAAATGTCGCCGATGCCGATGCCGTCGTAGTCTCGAGCGCCGTCGACAACAGCAATCCGGAAGTTGCCGCCGCACGGGCAGCGCAGTTGCCTGTCGTACCGCGTGCCGAGATGCTCGCGGAACTCATGCGTTTTCGCTATTCCATCGCAGTGGCGGGTACGCACGGAAAGACCACCACTACCAGCCTGATAGCAAGTGTACTTGCAGAAGGAGGGCTGGACCCGACGTTCGTCATCGGTGGCAGGCTGAAGAGTGCCGACAGCAATGCAAGGCTGGGCCAGGGCGAATACCTCGTCGCCGAAGCCGATGAGAGCGACGCATCTTTCTCGCATCTCAAACCCATGCTCGCGGTCGTAACCAACATCGACGCGGATCACATGTCGACCTACGACGGTGACATCGAGAAACTGCGCCAGGGATTCGTCGAGTTTCTGCACAACCTGCCATTCTACGGATTGGCCGTCGTATGCATCGATGACCCGGGCATAAATGCCATCTTCGGCAGGATTGGCAGGTCGGTCATTACCTACAGTGTGGAGCACGACGCCGATGTCCGGGCTCACGATATTGTATTCAGTGGCGCCGCGACTTCATTTTCGGTCACGCGCGAGGGCCGTGACGACATTTTGCGCGTTCAACTGAAACTGCCCGGCTTGCATAACGTGCGAAATGCACTGGCAGCCATCGCGGTCGCCGGCGAGCTGCAGATCGCAGACCAGGCTGTGATCGATGCGCTCGCCGGTTTTGAGGGAATCGACAGGCGTTTTCAGAATCTCGGTGAGATTCGCATTGCCGGTGGCCGGGTCATGCTGGTCGACGACTACGGACATCACCCGACCGAGGTTGCCGCGACGCTTGCATCGGCGCGCTCCGGCTGGCCGGGGCGTCGGATTGTGCTCGTGTTTCAGCCACATCGTTACACGCGGACCCGGGACCTTCTCGACGATTTTGCATCCGTGCTGGCGACCGCAGATGTACTGCTGTTGCTCGAAGTGTATGCGGCCGGCGAGGCGCCGATCGCCGCGGCCGACGGTCGCGCGATCGCGCGTGCCGTGCGCAGCCGCGGAGGTGTCGAACCGGTGTTCGTGGAGTCCCTGGATAAATTGCCGGCGGCACTCAAAGGTCTGCTCAGGGATGACGACCTGCTGCTGACCATGGGTGCCGGTGACATCGGCGCTTTTGCCGCCGGGCTGCCGGACAAACTCTCGGTCAAACCCCGACTGGAGGTTCGCAAATGAGCAGTTCCCTGCAGGTGACGTCATGATGGCTGCAATCAAGCCGCCGGTAGTTGCCGGCGAGATTCGGCAGAACGAATCGATGAGCCGGCACACCTCGTGGCGTGTCGGCGGTCCGGCCGAGGTATTTTTCAAGCCGGCCGGCATCGACGATCTGTCCGCATTCCTGCGTGACCTGCACCCGGATGTACCGGTGTTCTGGTTCGGTCTCGGGAGCAATCTTCTGGTTCGCGACGGCGGGATTCCCGGCGTCGTCATTGCTACTGCCGGCGTCTTCAACGTGTTGGAAAAAACCGCTGACTACCGCGTTCGCGCAGGTTCCAGCGTGCCGTGCACCCAGCTTGCCCGTCAGTGCATCCGCTGGAACCTGGGACCGTCGGAGTTTTTCGCCGGTATTCCCGGTGCCGTCGGTGGGGCGCTGGCAATGAATGCCGGCGCGCACGGGGGCGAAACCTGGGAAAGGGTGCGCAGTGTCACCACCATCAACCGGTCCGGGGAAATCCGGCAGCGACCACCGGCCGATTTCAAAATCGCCTATCGAAGTGTTACCGGGCCTGCAAACGAGTGGTTCGTCGAGGCCGAGCTCGAGTTCGATCCGCAGGCCAGGCCCAGCATGGATACGCTGAAAGCCATGCTGGCCAGGCGCAAGGACACTCAACCGCTGGGGCTGCCGAGCTGCGGATCGGTGTTCCGCAATCCACCCGGTGACCATGCTGCCCGGCTCATCGAGGCATCGGGACTCAAAGGGCACCGCATCGGCGGTGCGGAAGTGTCGGTCAAACACGCCAATTTCATTATCAATC
>CAYXKM010000184.1:0-11468 GCA_964465665.1 uncultured Woeseiaceae bacterium | reverse complement strand
GGATCTGCTCGCGCATCTGCTCGATCAGCACTTTCAGATCAACGGCCGCGCGGGTGGTTTCCGTATCGGCTGACTTCGCGCCCAGCGTATTGGCCTCGCGATTCAGTTCCTGCATCAGAAAATCGAGGCGACGGCCGACCGGCTGGTTGCTTCCGAGCGCCAGTCGAATCTCACTGACGTGACTTTCGAGCCTGTCGAGTTCTTCGTCGACATCCATTTTCTGCGCAATCAGTGCCAATTCGGTTTCAAGGCGTGCGGGATCGGCGATCACATCGAGCTTTTCGATGCGTTCCTTTTGCTTGCGATGTGCAGCATCGAGTACCGCTGGCAAGCGCGTGCGAACCCCGGCCGCGATGGACAGAAGTTCACGGCATTTTGTGCTGAGCAGCTCGGCAATGCGCGCGCCTTCGCTCTGGCGCATTTCACCGAGCGATGTGATCGTGGAAGCAAGCACAGCTGCGGCCGAATCGAACAGCGGCTCTGCTTCGATCTCTTGGTCTTCGATAACGCCGGGCCAGCGCAGAACGTCGAGCGGGCTGACGGGTGCTGCGCGGTTCTTCAGAATGACGCCAATCTCCTGGGCGCGCAGGCAAACCTGCTGCACCAGCGCTGCGTTGATGCGGATGTCGTTGCTGGTGCCGGTCCGCCGCTTCAGGTGCAGGCTGCAATCAATTTTGCCGCGGGCAATGCTGGCGGCGAGCTGCTGGCGCAGGTCGGTTTCCTTGCTGCGAAGCTCCTCGGGAAGGCGAAACTGCACGTCCAGATATCGGTGATTGACCGCACGAATTTCGCAAGTGAGAGTGCCGGTCTCCGACACCACGGCCTGTCTCGCAAAGCCTGTCATACTGTGTAACATGAGGTCCCCTGGTTTTGCGGCGACAGGGCGTCGCCTGTGGTTCTTGCTTGTCGTTGCCTGCAGTCGTCCGGTTGCCGGTTACGCCGGGCAATTCACAGACAGCCGCACGGTTCGCCGGCACAATTCAACAGGTCTGATGCTCCGGGCAATTCTGAGCAATTTTGACAACAATGTATATGCAGCGGTGCGCTTCGAACGCACGGCCATCAAGGAAGACGGAGCCAATCCGAACACAAACAGCCAATGCAGATTGAATACGCGAAAGTGTCGGCACTCGGCGACCGGCAGGACAACCAGGATCGTGCGGCGGTGATCGTCGCTGAAGATGCGGCTCTCATGCTCGTTTTCGATGGCATGGGAGGGCATTCGGATGGCGCACGGGCCGCGGAGACAGGTCTGAAAGTCGTCCAGGACATGTTCATGGCGACGCCTCTTCCGGTATTCGACCCGCAGGGTTTCCTTTACACGGCATTGGCGCGGGCGCATGACGAAGTAGTCAAGCTCGGGGCAGAGCTCGCAGTCGATTTCCGGCCGCGTGCAACCTGCGCTGTTTGCCTGGTGCAGGAGGGCGGATCGTTCTGGGCGCACATCGGTGACAGCAGGATCTACCACATGCGCGCAGGCAAACTGATATCGAGATCGCGTGATCACAGCCATGTCGAGGTTCTGATTCAGGAGGGAGCCATTTCAGAGGAGGAGGCACTGGGGCACCCTATGCGGAACTTCGTGGAATGCTGCATCGGCGGCGATGCGCCGGTACCGGACATGAGTATTACGCGCAAGAAACCGCTGTTGCCCGGAGATGTCCTGCTCGCATGCAGTGACGGCCTGTGGTCCGGAATCGGTGATGACGAGATTGCGGAACTTGCCACCAGGGCCAACTGCAGCGTCACGGAAAATCTCAAAGCGTTGAGTCTGAAAGCGCTGACCAGCAATTCACCGCACAGCGACAACACGACCGGCACCGCATTACTCTGGATTGGCGAGTAGGATTCGGACTGGGAGTCCCTGATGAAGCGACCTGCGGCAAGACCGCAACGGCGTCGCAAAACTGACGAGCGAGGATTAGCCATGCGACCCAGCGGCCGCGGACCGGATCAGCTAAGACCGATACAGTTCATTACCGATTTCACCATGCACGCGGAAGGCAGCGTACTCGCCGTGTTCGGTGACACCCGTGTGTTGTGCACGGCAAGCATCGAGGATCGTGTGCCGCCCTGGCTGCGCGGGGCGGGCCAAGGCTGGGTCACCGGTGAATACGGTATGTTGCCGCGATCGACGCATTCGCGATCGGGACGCGAAGCCGCCAGGGGCAAACAAAGCGGCCGCACCCAGGAGATCCAGCGGCTGATCGGCCGGTCGTTGCGGGCGGTTACGGATCTCGCCGCTCTCGGCGAGAGAACGGTAACGCTGGATTGCGACGTTCTGCAGGCCGACGGCGGTACCCGGACAGCCGCCGTAAGCGGCGCGTATGTCGCGCTGCATCTCGCCATGAGCCGCCTGTACGATCAAAAAAAACTGAGAAGCAATCCATTGCATGGGCAGATCGCTGCGGTATCTGTTGGCATCTATGCCGGCGTGCCGGTACTCGATCTCGATTATGCGGAGGATTCGCAGGCGGAAACGGACATGAACGTGGTGATGAACGACGCCGGTAGGTTTGTCGAAATTCAGGGAACCGCCGAGGGGCATGCGTTCAGCAAGGACGAATTCGATTCATTGATCAGGCTGGCGGCGGATGGCATCGGAAAGATCATCGAAACCCAGAACAAGGCGATTTCCGGTGAAAGCGGCCGCTGATTTCCGCCGCTGCGTGTTCGCGAGCAACAATCGCGGAAAACTGCGCGAAGTACAGGCGATCATGGAGCCGCTCGGATTGACAATGATTGCGCAATCCGACCTGGGCATCGATGCCGCGTCGGAAACGGCGGAAACTTTCGCTGGCAATGCTCTTCTGAAAGCTCGGCACGCCGCGCGACGATCGGGATTGATGGCGATCGCGGACGACTCCGGACTGTGTGTCGATGCTCTGCGCGGACGACCCGGCGTACGGTCGGCCCGCTATGCCGGGGCTCACGCAAGCGACGAAGACAATGTCAGGAAACTGCTCGCTGACCTTGCGGGGGTTCCGGCCGGTCGTCGCCAGGCGAGGTTTCACTGCGCCGCGGCGCTGGTTACGGCGGACGACCGCAGCGAGCCCCTGGTTGCGGAGGAGGACTGGCATGGGGTTATCCTCGAGGAACCGGCCGGTAGGGGGGGATTCGGCTACGACCCGGTGTTCTACGATCCGGCGCTCGGCAGAAGCGCGGCAGAACTGACAACAGAGGAAAAGAACCTGGTAAGCCATCGTGGCAAGGCGTTGCGGCTCCTCGCGTCCCGGTTGCAGGACGTTGCGCGGGTTCGAAACCATGTTTAGAAACCATGATCACCGGTGAGCTGCCCCCGTTGTCCCTGTATTTGCACATGCCATGGTGCGTGCGTAAATGTCCTTACTGCGATTTCAATTCACATACCGCCGGCCCGCAGGTTCCGAAAGAACGCTACGTCGATGCAATGATTGCTGACCTGGAAATGGAAGCAGAATCCGGCCGGGCAGCAGGTCGGTCAATTACAAGTATATTCATCGGTGGCGGAACGCCCAGCTTGTTCAGAGGATCGGAACTCGCGCGCGTGCTCGCTGCCGTACGAGAATTGTTCGAGGTTCGGCCCGATGCGGAGATCACGATGGAGGCGAATCCCGGGACCGTCGAATGCGGCGATCTTCCGGGCTACAGGGAGGCCGGCATCAATCGCCTGTCAATTGGTGCGCAGAGTTTCGATGCTTCCATACTGCAATCACTGGGCCGCATACACGGACCGGCGGAGATCGTGAAATCCGTCCAGGCTGCACGCGATGCCGGATTCCACCGCATCAATCTGGACCTGATGTTTGCATTGCCAGGGCAGGACCTGAAGCTGGCGCAAGCAGATATCGAGCAAGCCCTGTTACTGGAGCCGTCGCACATTTCCTATTACCAGCTTACGCTGGAGCCGAATACCGTGTTTTACAGCAAGCCGCCGGCAAATCTACCGAGCGAAGAGGTCGCCTGGGACATTCAGCAAATGGGCCAGGAGACATTGCACGCGGCCGGCTTCGAGCAGTACGAAATATCGGCGTACGCGCGCCCGGGCGAGCGCTGCCTGCACAATCTCAACTACTGGCATTTCGGTGATTACCTGGGGGCCGGAGCAGGGGCCCACGGAAAGTTCACGGCGACGGATGGCGGGGTCTGGCGCTATGCAAAGCCGGCTCATCCTTTCGCCTACATGGAACGAGCCGAGAGACGTCAGTTTGGTTCCCCTCCGGTAGCTGTCGCGGCCGGGGACCTGGGATTCGAATACCTGCTGAACGTGCTGCGATTGCCGGAAGGTTTCAGCGAAACTGAACTCTGGCAGCGAACCGGATTGCGACTTGACGTCCTGCGTCCGCGCCTGGAGCGAGCCGCAAAAAAAGGACTCATAGAAAGCGGCAACGGCGCCGACTGGAAGGCGACTTCCCTTGGATGGCAATTCCTGAATGACCTCCAGGCCGAATTCCTGCCGGACTGAGGTATGCGGCGATGCCCGCCCGATGCTGCCGTCGATCCGCAGCGCCGGTGCTTATACACAACGAATGGCCTCACGCTATGATTTACGGGTAATTAGCAGCGAAACTCAGTACAGCCGTTCAAATACACGCATAAAGCATTGAAACATATTAGTTTTTATATTTGGACACAAAATAGACATATTGTTCTGCGAGCTTTAAAAATACTCACTTAGCCCACTGACTCAATTTCCTTCCACAATCTTATCCACAGCTTTTGTGGATAAAGATCGGGAGCAAATTCTGGCACCGGGGCCGTGCTTGCGGCAAATTGAGCTTCCTTATATGCTACGCGGCCATTTCGCCCCGCCGACATGCGGTCAGGGGCCGAAATCAACATCGTAAGGACTTCCTCAAATGAAACCCGAGATTCATCCCAACTACAACGAGATCAAAGTGACCTGCAGTTGCGGCAACGAATTCACGACCCGTTCGACGCTCGGTGAGGACCTCGGAATCGAAGTCTGCTCGTCGTGCCATCCCTTCTACACCGGTAAGCAGAAAATCGTCGATACCGGTGGCCGGGTCGACAAGTTCCGTCGCAAGTACGGCATCAGCTGACCAGCGGCGGGTGGCCCGCCGGTTTCATTTGCTCAGGTTTCACGCTTCCGGCACCATGGCGGGCTGCAGGCTGCGTGTCTGCTGCGCCCGAGATCATGCCGGGCGTGGCGCGCAGCCGGTACGATCGGACTAGCCGCGACCCGGTCTGCGCCAGAAACGGGATCCAAGGAAAAACATGAGTAAAGACGCATTTACGCTGACCAACCCGGACGGCAAGTCCACCATGCTGCCCGTACGCCGGGGTACGCTCGGGCCTGCAGTCATCGACATCGGCCAGCTCTACAAGGACCAGGGCGTATTTACGTACGATCCGGGATTCGTTGCCACCGGCAGTTGCAGGAGCGACATCACTTTCATCGACGGCGATGAAGGCGTATTGCTCTACCGTGGATACCCAGTCGAACAGTTGGCCAAGCATTCGAGCTTCATCGAGGTTGCCTATCTGCTGCTTTATGGCGAGCTGCCCAGCAAGGCAGAGCTCAATGCATTCGACACATCGATCCGCACGCATACAATGCTCAACGAAGGCATGTTGCGGTTCTTCAACGGATTTCGATACGACGCGCATCCGATGGCCATGCTGTCCGCTGTCGTGGGCTCGATGTCTGCCTACTATCACGACACGATGGACGTAAATGACCCGGGCACGCACGACATCTTCACGCACCGCATTCTTGCAAAGCTTCCGACCATCGCTGCCGCTGCGCACAAACTGACGGCGGGCCAGCCGTTCATCTATCCGCGCAATGACCTCAATTACACAGAGAACCTGTTGCACATGTTCTTCGCGGTGCCGCCGGAGCCGTACCAGATCAACAAGATTGCTGCAGAGGCCCTGGACCTGCTCTTCATTCTGCACGCGGACCACGAGCAGAACTGCTCAACATCGACGGTCCGCATCGCCGGCAGTTCCGGCGCAAACCCGTATTCCGCGATCGCGGCGGGCATCGCCGCACTTTGGGGCCCCGCGCACGGAGGGGCGAACGAAGCCGTGCTGCGCATGCTCGAGGAGATTGGCGACGAGAAGAACATTCCGAAATTCGTGGCGCGCGCGAAAGACAAGTCAGATCCGTTTCGGCTGATGGGCTTCGGCCACCGCGTGTACAAGAATTTCGATCCGCGCGCCACCATTATTCGTGAAATGTGCCACAAGGTTCTGGCGCAGATGGGACGTACCGATACGCCGATGTTCGATCTGGCGCTTGCACTGGAGGAAATCGCGCTGAAGGACGAGTACTTCGTCGAGAAGAATCTGTACCCCAACGTCGATTTCTATTCCGGGATCATCTACAAAGCGCTCGGCATTCCGACCTCGATGTTCACCGTGATGTTTGCCATCGGCCGCACCGTTGGCTGGGTCGCCCACTGGCGCGAAATGATTACCGACCCGAACCTGCGAATCAGCCGTCCCCGGCAGCTCTATACCGGCCCGAAAAATCGCGACTACGTGCAGCTGGACAGGCGCTAGAACCGAAAGCCGGGGTCAGACCACCTTTAACTGCGATCTGCGTCGGCACCCAGTCTGTCAGTAGATGGGGGCCTGACCCCGATGCTATTTCAGCAGCTCTTCGACTGTGCGCGCATCGGCACGTTTCATTGGTTTGCCATCGATCGGGCTGATGGGTGCCTGCCGCAGGCCATCGACGGGAAATACCGTGGCCTCGATCTCGGCGTCCCCCCGTATGAATCGGTATCCGGCGAAGGATGCGACCCGGTCGCGCCTCGATTTCAGCCTGGTTTCGCAGCTGCGATAGTTGACGTTGTGTTGTGCAAGTCTTTCGCCGACAAGTTCGGCGTGATCTGCAAACACGTGCAGGGACACCCAAGAATTCACCGCTGCGGTACCGTGCAACACCGGTCCCACCAGCCGCGGCGAGAACGGCGCGAGTATCTCCATGGCTGATAGTGCTGCGCGGCGGAGCAGGGCAAGCAGGTCGACGTGTGATTCGCGACCGAACAAGAGCAAGTGCTCACCGAGAGCCCGGTCGATTTCGGCATTGCCGGGCAGCGAACCCCGGTCGCGCATGCCGAGGCGCTCGGCTGCTTTGGTCTTTGCCTGTCGAAAATCCCCTATGCCCTGCTCGGCGATGATTCGTGCAGCTTCCTGTGCCAGAACCAGGCGAGCGCGGTCGGTGCCAGTGTCTTTTCGTCTGCCCATGTATCCTCCTGCCGGTCAGAACAGCGAATCGTCCTCCTCGTCCTGCTGCGCGTCCGGATCCGCCTCGGGGATCTCCGAGGTGTTGAACGGATCCGTCTGCGTTTCGACGATTTCGCATTGCGGTACGTTGTCAGCCATGAAAATCTCGAACATCGTATCGGCCGCCGGATCCGACGCTTGCGCCGGGCATCCGGTCGACTTCGAAATCTTTACACTGACGATGCCTTCCGGCATTGACAGTGCATGGTCCGGCGCGCCCTTTATAGCGGTGCGCATGAAATCTATCCATATCGGCAGCGCCGTGCGGGAGCCCTCCTCGCGCGGACCGAGCGGCTCGAAGTTGTCGTAACCGACATAGACCACCGCGGACAGGTCGGCATTGAATCCGCCGAACCATGCGTCCCGACGATCATTCGAGGTTCCGGTCTTGCCGGACAGGTCCCTGCGCCCGAGAGCGAGAGCGCGTCGACCCGTGCCGCGCAGTATCACATCGCGCATCATGTCGGATATGAGATAAGCGTTTTGTTCGCTGACGACCCGAGGCGCCAGTTTCACGTCAGCGTAGAGTTCAGGGGCCGCGGTGGCATCCGGTCTGTAGCTGAGTGCGACTTCGGCCATCTGTTCGAGGGTCAACCGTACCGGCTCTTGCGGAAGACTTTGATCTGTTTCGCACTCACGGCAAACCACAGCGGGGCTCGCGCGGTAAAGAACCTCGTCGTCCGGGCCGATGATCGCGTCAATGACGTAGGGTTTGATGGCGTGGCCGCCATTGGCAAAAACGGCGTATGCCTGCGCCATGTCCAGCGGCGATGCGCTTCCGCCGCCAAGTGCGAGCGATCCGTTTCGTGGCAGAGCGGTATCGCTGAAACCAAAAGGCGCCAGGTGGCGCACTGCGTTGCCTATGCCGGTGTTGTTCAGCAACAGGCGCACCGATGCGAGGTTCATGGAGTGCACCAGCGCCTGCCGCATGCGCTGTTCTCCGTAAAATCGCCCGCTGTAATTGACCGGGCGCCACACCGCTTCCAGCTCGGAGGAATTGATGACTACCGGAGCGTCCATGACGATAGTCGCCGGCGTATTGCCCTGCTCGAGAGCCGCAGAATAAATGAACGGCTTGAACGAGGAGCCCGGCTGGCGCGCTGCCTGGGTCGCCCGATTGAATTTGCTGATCGAAAAATCGAAGCCGCCGCTGAGAGCGGTAATGGCGCCGTCGTTCGGGTCGACCGAGACCACCGCACCCTGCGCCAGCGGTACCTCGGCCAGGGCGTAGCCGCCGCCCTTCACCGGCATCACATAGATGATATCGCCAACCTTCAATACGTCCTTTGCCGTTACCGGGGCGGGACCGGAAGTTTCACTGTCGATGAATGGCCTCGCCCAGGATATGCCGCGCCAGGGCAACACCGCGCGCATGCCGTTCTGCAATACGACAGCGGTGCTGTTATCGTCATTGACGGCGGAAACGACAGCGACCGAGAGGCCGCCCGGAGTGGCGTAAGCCTGCAGGCTGACTCGCAGTTCATCGGGCCATTCTTCGTAAGGACCGTGAAGAATCTGCGGATCCGCCTCGAGCGTACCTATCGGGCCGCGATAGCCACGCCTGTGACTGAATTGCAGGAGGCCGTTGCGCAGTGCATAGTTTGCGGCTTCCTGCATGCGTGAATCGACCGTGGTCAGCACACGGTAACCGGCTGCATATGTGGCATCACCGTAACGGGTCAGCATTTCCCTGCGCACCATCTCCGCAACGTACGGCGCCGACAGGTCATTGGCTGTGCCATGCAGCTGTGAGACGAGCGGGACAGCCAGTGCCTCGTCAAACTGTTCGTCGCTGATGAAATCGAGCTCATGCATCCGATCGAGGACATACGCACGTCGCATGGACGCGTTGGCCGGGCTTCGCACCGGGTTGTAATCGGAAGGTGCCGGCAGCACGCCGGCCAGAGTGGCGGCTTCAGCAATGTTGATCTCCGCGAGTGGCTTGCCGAAATACACCTGCGCTGCAGCAGCTACTCCGTACGCACGCTGACCGAAGAACATCTTGTTCAGGAACAGGGCCATGATTTCCTGCTTGGTGAATTCCTGTTCGATCTTGTAGGCAAGGAATGCTTCTCGGAGCTTGCGGGTAAAAAGCCGTTCGCGGGTCAGGAAGTAATCGCGAGCAAGTTGCTGGGTAATGGTGCTGCCTCCCTGGCTCAGTGAACCGGAGGCAAGAAAATTGAGTCCGGCTCGCAGTACCCCCTGGTAATCGACTCCCGGATGCTCGAAAAAGCGCCGGTCCTCCGCGGCGACGAAGGTGTCGACGACGAATTGCGACAGTTCGTCGTAGGTGACCAGGATGCGGCGTCGTTCACCCACTTCCTCGATAAGGCGGCCGTCGCGACTGAATATGCGCAACGGAATCTGCAGAGGGATCTCGCGGATGGTGTCAGCCGCGGGCAAGCCTGGCGCCACGTAGTAATAGGCACCGATGACCGCCGAGACCGTGGCCATGGCTGTTATTGCGGCAAAGCCGGCCGCCAGGATGAGCCAACGGCGTCCGGGCGCGCGCAACCGCCGGATTCCGGGTTTATCTTGTTTCATAGCATTCTGCATGGTCGCGGCCTGAATCCGGCCAAATCTGCCAGATCGGGAGGGTGCACGGTTACGGGCCCAAGCGTAACGTTCGTGGCAAGCTCGGTGGCACAGTCCGTGAAAACTATGCGTTTACGCCGGCCGGCGTCAATAGCTTCAGGCGGTTGCCCGGGCCGGGGGCGGGCGCTAGGGGCAAGACAAGTCGCCGGTCCGGCGTGCCGGCCGGAGCTGAATATGTCATCCGAGCCGCCAACCAGTTCACGGAATGTGCCCTTTGGTATCAGTAACATACGGATCACCGGATCGTGAACAAAGTCACGTTTTATTTAACATTTTATTGATATATAGTTAAATCGAATTGCTCAGACCAGGTTCACAATTGGTCCGCAACTTACCGACTTAGAAGGAAAATCACGTGCTTTTCCGAAAGAAAACTCAGCCATTACTGGGGCTCGACATAACAACATCGTCGGTGAAGCTGATAGAGCTTTCACAAAGCGGCAAGCGCTACCGCGTAGAGTCGTATGCAGCGGAACCTACGCCGCCAAGCTCGGTAAACGAAAAGGCCATCGTCGATGCCAAAGCGGTTGGCGAGGCAATACGCAGGGCGGTCAAACGCTCGGGTGCCAAAGCGACCGACGTAGCCATCGCCATCAGCGGCGACGCGGCAATTACCAAGGTCATCCAGATGCCTTCCAGCCTGTCGGAGCGCGATCTCGAAGGGCAGGTGGAAATCCAGGCAGACCAGTACATCCCCTTCCCCATGGAAGAAGTGAGTTTCGATTTCGAGGTTGTTGGACAGAACAGCAATGACCCGGAACTTATGGACGTGTTGCTGGTTGCGACACGCACGGAGAATGTGGACCAGCGCAAGGCGGCGGTTCAGGCGGCCGGCCTGCATGCACATGTGGTGGATGTCGAAGCTTTCGCCCTGGAAAATGCCTGCCAGCTTCTGAGTCACCAGATCCCGAACGGCGGTATGGGCCAGTCCGTTGCCATTGTCGATATCGGCGCCAGCAGCACGACGTTCAGCGTGCTGCACGACCTCAAAGTCATTTACACGCGTGACTTCGCTTTCGGCGGCCAGCAGCTCACCGAAGAAATCATGCGGACCTATGGCCTTTCCATGGAGGACGCCGGACGCGCGAAAAAACAGGGCGGCTTGCCGAGCAATTATCAGCCGGAAGTTCTTGAGCCCTTCGTCGATGACATGACGCAGCAGGTCAGTCGTTCATTGCAGTTCTATCTTGCATCAGGTGGTGGCCGCGAACAGCCGGACATGATTCTTGTGTGTGGCGGGTGCGCCAATATACCCGGCATCGCCGACGTCATATCGAGCCGCGTCGGTATCCCTACCGAAATCGGCGATCCGCTCGGACAAATGAAAATTTCTTCCAAAGCCAAATCGCAGGGTGTGCACAAGGATTCGACGGCACTGCTGACTGCCTGTGGCCTGGCACTGAGGAGCTTCGACTGATATGCCACGTATAAACCTCCTCCCCTGGCGCGAAGAAGATCGCAAGCGACGCCAGCGTGAGTTTCTCGTTGCCATGGGTGGCGCGCTTGTCGCCGGCGTTGTTGTGGTGGGCGCGGTGATTTTTGCGTTCGCCCAAATGATCTCAACCCAGCAGGACCGTAATGGCCGCCTGACAGCGGAGATTGCGGTGCTAGACAAGAGCATTACGGAGATCGAT
>CAYXKM010000183.1:0-2198 GCA_964465665.1 uncultured Woeseiaceae bacterium | reverse complement strand
CCATACATTGCCCTTACCCTCGGTGCATAGTCCAACAGCCCAGTTTGTTCTTGGATACCGCCCGCCCGGGAAGGGTTGCCACGGACGGACAGAATTTCGCTGCCATTCTATGCCGAACCCGCGGCGCAGGTTACCCTAGCGACCGTTACCGCAGGCAGAGCGACCCGATCATGGCAGCGATTCTGGAAGCCAGGCACTTGAGAAAGGAGTATCCGACGGTCGTCGCCGTCGACGATCTCAGCTTCGACGTGGCCGAGGGCAGCTGCTTTGGCTTGCTGGGCCCGAACGGCGCCGGCAAGACCACAACCGTCGAGATCATCGAGGGCGTGACGCCGGCCAGTTCCGGCGAGGTTTACTATTGCGGCAGCCCTGCTGATGCAAGATTTCGTGAAGAGGCCGGTATCCAGTTCCAGAATACGGCGCTGCAGGATCACATCACCGTGCTGGAAACCCTGCGGATGTTTCAGGCACTCTATGACCGGCAGGCCGACCTCGAGAACATCATCGACGAATGCTCGCTGCGTGACCTGTTACAGCGTGACAACCGGAAGCTGTCGGGCGGGCAGCGCCAGCGACTGCTGCTTGCGGTAGCGCTGGTCAACAAGCCCCGGATCGTTTTCCTCGATGAGCCGACCACCGGGCTCGATCCACAAGCAAGACGGAATTTTTGGGACCTGGTGGCGCGGATTCGCGAGACCGGCACAACGATCATATTGACCACTCACTACATGGACGAAGCACAGGTGTTGTGCGACGAGATTGCCATTATGGACGCTGGAAAGATCATCGCTCGCGGCAGCCCGACAGAATTGCTGCACCGTCAGTACAGCAACTCCATCATCGAGCTTCCTTTGGCCGACGTCAGGGGTGACCTGACGATCGAGCACCGGGTACTCGAAACCCAAGGCTTGATCGAGATCGCCACCGACGACGTCAATTCCATTCTGCAGGAACTCAGCCGACAGGCCACAGGCTTGAACCGCCTGCGCATACGCCAGCCCAATCTCGAGGACCTTTTCCTGGATCTTACAGGCCACTCTCTGCGCGCCTGATAACCGGACTGCATCGTGTTCAGGCGAATCTACGCAATCTTTCGGGCGCGCAATCTGGAATTCCTGCGGGATCGAGGCACCCTGAGCTGGAATATCGTTTTGCCGATCGCGCTGATGTTCGGCCTGTCGTTCATTTTCAGTCACGACCGGCCCCAATACACCGTCGGCGTACTGCAACAAGATGCAGAAATCGATCTTGCTGCCCATCCTTTTCTGCGGACCCGCTACATCGAGTTCGTGCCGATACACGACGAGGCATCGGGATTTCGCAAAGTGGCCCGGCATCAGCTCGACCTGCTGGTCAGGTTCGCAACTCCCCCGCGATACTGGGTAAACCCGGATTCATCGAAAGGGTACTTTGCCGAGCTTGCTTTGCTTCAGGCCGAAGAATCGGGGCAAATCGCGAAATCGCCGATCACCGGCGACGCTGTTCGCTATGTCGACTGGGTATTGCCAGGCATATTGGCCATGAACATGATGTTCAGCTGCCTGTTCGGCGTTGGCTACGTGGTCGTGCGCTATCGCAAGAATGGTTTCCTGAAGCGACTGCGCGCGACGCCGCTGCGCGCGATCGAGTTCGTCATTGCCCAGGTTGCTTCGCGCCTGGTACTGATACTCGGCATCACCGTCTTCGTCTACGCCGGAACGGCGAATTTTCTCGGCACACGAATGGACGGCAGCTACCTCGCCTTGTTCGTCGTAGCACTGCTCGGCTGTGTCACGCTGATATCCCTCGGCCTGCTGGTTGCAGCAAGAGTCACCAGTGAAGAGCTGGCCGGCGGCCTCCTCAACCTGGCAACCTGGCCTATGATGATGTTGTCCGGTGTCTGGTACTCGCTGGAGTCAGCGAGTGACTGGCTGCGCCAGTTTGCCAACGTCTTTCCCTTGACTCATATCCTTGCCGCGGCGCGCTCGATCATGCTCGACGGGTCCTCGCTGACCGACGTTGCTCCGCAACTCCTGGTGCTTGCACTGATGAGCGCTGCATTCCTCTTCATTGCCGCAGGCATCTTTCGCTGGCGCCCCAGTTGATCCGCCATGCACCCTGTCATTGACATTGGTGTCAATCTTGCGCACGACAGCTTCGATGCCGACCGCGACGATGTAATCCGCCGCGCGGTAGCCGCCGGCGTCGAGCACATGATC
>CAYXKM010000182.1:0-19371 GCA_964465665.1 uncultured Woeseiaceae bacterium | reverse complement strand
ATACTCGGCACGTCGGACATCAGCATCGCCCATGCCTATACGATCATCGGCCTTTTTGTTGCGATTCTTTTTTCGGTAAGCCTGATGCTGATGAATCGCGGCATTGGCATTCGTGCATAGACGTATCCGGGTTCGACATGTGCGGAAGATTCGCGTTTTATTCGCCAGCTGAAGCAACTGCTGCTCTTTTTGGCGCTCAATCGATCGCGGAGCTCAAACCGCGATTCAATGTGGCACCCACCCAGGATGTCGCAGCAATCCGCCGCAATGACAAAGGCGTGGCGCAACTGGGCACACTGCGCTGGGGGCTGGTCCCGTTTTGGGCCAAGGACCCGGCCATTGGAAACAGGATGATCAACGCACGCGCCGAAACGGTTGCCGAGAAACCGTCCTTTCGTGCCGCCTACAAAAAGCGGCGTTGCCTGATCCTTGCCGACGGCTTTTATGAGTGGCACACACACGACGGTCAGAAAATCCCGTATTACATCTCGCTTAAGAGCGGCCAGCCGTTCGCATTCGCCGGGATCTGGGAGCGCTGGGACGACAAGGAATCGGGTCAGGCACTGGAAACAACCGCAATCATCACAACGGCAGCGAACGAGTTCATGAGCCATCTGCACGATCGCATGCCCGTGGTACTGGAGGCCGGCAGGACAGACGCGTGGCTAACCGGCGCGGACAGCGCACTTGGCGACACAATCGCCGCCGCGCCGCGCTTTCAGGCGTGGCCGGTCAATCGCAAGGTCAACAATGCGCGCAACGAAGGCAGCGACCTGATCGAGGCAGCGGGCGAGATTATTTCCGCCTGAACTGTTCCGCTTCGAAATGTTCCTGCGTGCCGACCACCAGGGTTCCCGGGCCGCCGTGTACGCCGACCGCCGAACCGAGGCTGGTGATGCTCGAGCTTCGTACATCCGCCAGGTGCTTCCTGAGCAACGATTCCAGTTCCAGCGCTTCGTCGTGACACACGGCGTGGCCGATCGCGATACGGAGAGGGCGATCCTTGGCGATGCGCCGCGCAATGAATCGCGCAAATCGTGGCAGCCGGTTCCTGCCACGTCGCAAGACGCCGCGGGCCTTGACTGCACCGTCGGCAGTGGTCCTCAGGACCGGCAGGACTCGGAACAGATCCGCCAGTGTCTTGACGGTCGCGGGCACCCGGCCGCCACGGACGGCGTAGCGCAGGTCCGGGATCAGGGCAAACGTCAACGTGACAGGAATTGCCGCATCGAGTGCGGCGAGCGCCGAGTCGACATCGAGCCCGGCACTGGCGCATTCAGCCGCGAGAACGGCAAGCAATCCCTGGCCCAATGACGCGTTCCGCGAATTGACGACATGTATACGGCCCGGCCCGTCAGTGCGTTCCGACGCCGATTTCGCAGCCTGCCAGGTGCCACTTACCGCAGGGCTTAGGTTGACCGAAATCACATCACGGAAGTGGCTCGACAGGAACTGGTACTGCCGGCGGAAATCGCCCGGCGCCGGCTGTGACGTGGTCGGATGCAACGGATTGGTTTCGAGTTCACGAAAGAACTCCTCCGAACTGATACTGACCTTGTCGAGGTAACCTCGGTCGCCGAACTGGATCCGTGCCGGAACCATATGGATATCGAACCGCTCCAGCGCATCGTCCGGGATGTCCGCTGCGGAGTCGGTAATTACGGCAAACGCGGCCTTACGCTCATGGCTGCTGTGCTGCTGCCGATGCATGTCGTCGGCTTTCTCAAGCGCGAGCTTGCCGTAACGCCGCGCGATACCGAATACAGTGTCCGGATGGTTCGCGTGTATGTGCACCCGTGCCTTGCGCTTGGTACCTGCGAGTACCAGTGAGTCACCGACTTCGCCCAGCGCTTCCCTGAGCTTTCGGCGGTCTATGTTTTCTCCCGTGATGATGCACTCCGTGCAATATCTGAACGTGAGGGCATCGGAGGTCCCCGCCATTTCCCTGGGCAGCTGCGCATCGATGTGCGCGGCAACTTCAGGTTCGTCGACCTCCTCACCATGGACCAGGAATCGCGACATGCCATCGACCAGGGCGACGAAACCCTTGGCTCCTGCGTCGACAACGCCGGCTTTTCGCAGCGCCTCAAGCTGCCCCTGTGTACGCACGAGCGCTGATTGCATTGCGCTGACGGCATTGCTCAGCATGTCCGGAATCGTCGGCGATGATCCGCCATCGAGCTGGTCGCGCAGGCTTTGTGCAAATGCACTGATGACGGAAAGAATCGTCCCCTCCCTGGGGTCCGCAAGCGCGTCGTGTGCATAGTCGCTGCCGCAGGCAACGGCACTCGAAAACGTGCCGACCGAAAATTCCGCCAGATTCTCCGCCGAATCGCTCATGCCCTGGAAAAACTGGGCAATGATGGCCCCGGAATTGCCGCGTGCTCCGTCCAGCATGGCATCGGCGACAGATTCCAGCATTCGTCCGAGGTGCGTTGTCCGCGGATTCTTCAATATGCCCAGCGCAGCACCGAGCGAAAGGCTGAGGTTTGTTCCGGTGTCACCGTCGGCCACCGGGAACACGTTGATGCGATTCAGCGTGTCCTGTTCCAGCATGACCCGATGTATGCCCGAGCGCAGCGCAAGCGCCAGGGTATGAGCATGCAGCAGCGTTTCCGGAAGTGGCGCAATGCCCAACGAGTGCCTCGCGCGCGATTCGTTATTCGCGCGGCAACAGGAAGCGCGTGCCGAAATGCTCGAGTATCACTCCGTCGGGAGTGATCTCACGGATCTCGGGTCCCTCGACCAATGTCGCGTTTTCCTTGTAGCGGCTCATATTGATGAAAACGAACCGGTCCGAGGGCGTCGTGCTGTAGACATGAATGTCGAGATGCAGGTCCGCCAGTTGCAAGGTTCCGTTCGCTCGCAGCTCATTGAAGGTTTCCAGGCCGTCTACAACCGACGCGCGGCGCCCGTTTGCATTTGTTGCCTGTCCCGCAGCGGCCGGCGCGAGGGGTGCCTGATCGTGCAGCGCTGCGCCAGGTTTCTCAGGTAAATCCGGCTGAGAGTTTTTCACTTCGGCAACGATCTCCGAAAACCTTTCGGCGGTCGGAGCTCTACCGGTTGCTGCCGGAAGTTCCGGCGTCGATGATGCCGGCACGGGCGGTTCAACCGGCGCCGGCCGCAACATCAGCCCGCCCAGAACGGCGAGGTTGACGGTGAGCAGTATGCCGATGATCCATGCCCACCGGGTACCACCGGACCCCGGCGCAGCTTGCGGGACGTCGGCGATGCCGGGCGTGCCTTTGCGTTGCCGCTCGGACTCGGATTTTTTCAATGCATCCAGGATGAAAGACATAATGCGCCCCGCTAACCTGAAATCACCGACCGGAACTCAGTCGCGGCGTGCCTTCAAGCGCCAGCTGTGACTGGATAAACGCCTGCGTTTGTGCCCCGGCCAGTCCGTCGGCCTGCAGTCGATGCCGTTGCTGAAATGCTTTCAATTGTTGCTCGAGCTCTTCGTCGAAAAGATCCGAGTTGGAAACTGCGCCCTTGTATTCAGCATCCAGTGCCGCCAGGCTCTGGCGCAACCAGCGCACGTTGTCGTGGCGCACTCCGCGTGACAACGCAGTCACCGCGCCATTTGGCGGGCGCCAGAACAACAGGAACTGCCCGAACCAGAGATCGGCGATCTCGTCGAGGGAAAAACCGGCAGTGGCCGACCCGGCACCCAGTACGCCGGTGGTTTCTGTCGCCGTGACCAGCACCGCCTGGTAGACGGTGCCATCGCCGCCAGTCAAAGTGAGCATCGCCGGCAGGTCCAGCTGGCGCACGTTATTGAAGGTCCCGCGCTGGTAAATGCAGCTTATACCCTGTGCTTCCGCCTGCGAACAAGCTGTACCTTCAGCCGGGTTGTAACGGATGCCCCACAGGCCCGCGAGTGTCTGCATGGCGGATTCGACATCCGTGGCCGGGGCGGCACTTCTCAAAAACTCTTCGACTCCGGGTTCTTCCGGGATTGCCACCGCTGTGTTGCCGGCTGTCCCGGTATTTGCAGCGACCCGTGCGGTATCGACCGGCTGGCTGACTATCTCGACAACATCCGTGTCTCGTTCGCGATTCATCGACCACAGCGACACGACCAGCAGGATCGCAGCGACGATGCCGAGGACCGGCAGTGCCCACCTGAGCAAGGCAGGAGTGAGGGACTGGCCCGAAACCTCTGCCGTTGCTCGCCGTACCAGGCGCCGGTTCACCGTGCGCTTGTCGCGACTGTATGCCCCGAGCAAGGCGCGGTCGCAAATCACGTTCATGATGCGGGGCACGCCACCGGACAGACGGAAAACTTCGTTCTTCGCGCTTTCGTCGAAAATTTCAGTGAGCGCACCGGCAACTCTCAACCGGTGGTCGATGTAACGGCTCGCCTCTTCTTTCGAGAGGGGCTCGAGGTGATAGCGACCGGTGACACGTTGCGCAAGCTGCCGCAATTCGTTTCCTGCAAGCTTCTCCCGCAATTCGGGCTGGGCTATGAGAATGATCTGCAGCAACTTTTGTTTTGCGGTTTCCAGATTGGTCAGGAGTCGCAATTGCTCCAGGACTTCGACAGTAAGGTTCTGCGCTTCGTCCACCAGCAGAATCGTGCGACGACCGGCGGCGTGAGCGGCAAGCAGGTGCCAATTCAGCGCATCGACCAGGGCTTTGGCGCTGCCTTTCTCCTGCGGCAACGTGATGTGCAGTTCCTCGCAGATGGCCGTCAGGAATTCCAGCGCCGAAAGCTGTGGGTTGAGTATCAGTGCGACATCGACCTTGTCGGGCAACTGGCTCAGCAGGGTTCGCACCAGCGTGGTTTTGCCGGTCCCGACCTCGCCTGTCAGCTGGATGAATCCGCCGCTTTCGGTAATGCCGTACACAAGGTGGGCGAGACCCTCACCGTGCCGCTCGCTCATGAATAGGTAGCGGGGGTCCGGAGTGATGGCGAACGGTTTCTCGTTGAGGCCGAAGAACTTGGTATACATGTCGGGATTCGTCTGCTGCAGTGTGCGCCGCTCGCTATCCGGCCATATACCTGATTCTACACGAATTATGATCGATTCAGTGTTCGCGCACGGCTGACCGACAGGCGTCCGAATTTCTCGCGGATGCGATCGACTGCCTGGTCCAGCTCGCCCTTGACCTCGGTCGCGCCGGAGCCGAACAGCTCCTGCTGCCCGTCCGGCACCAGATCCGTCCCGCCGACGCCGAGCAGGCGAATACGGCTGCCGGGGTGCTCGACCAGCCACGCCGACAGCAGTTGCCGCGCCGTAACGTACAACTGGTCGGTGCCACCGGATGGCGGATGCAAGCTGCGCTGCCGCGTACAGGTCGTGAAATCAGACTCCCGGATCTTGATCTGCAAAGTTCCGGCCAGTAGCGATTTTGCTCGCAGTCGGCTTGCCGTTTTCTCCGCGAGGCGCAGCAACTCGCGATTCATGGCAGTGACGTCCGTCAGGTCTGTGTCATAGGTTTCTTCGGCGCTGATGGACTTTTCGTCCCGCGACGGAACCACGGGGCGATCGTCGATGCCGCAGGCACGCTGTCGCATGCGGCCGGCATAGCGGCCGAATACACTGGCGAGCTCTCCATCACTGGCCGCGCGCAGATCGGCAATGGTCCTGATGGCAAATTGCGAAAGGCGCGAGAGAGTCTCGCGCCCGATTCCCGGGATCACCTGCACCGGCAACGGATCGAGGATTGTCTGCACGTTCTGTTCCGTGATCACGACGAGCCCGTCCGGCTTTCCGAGGTCCGATGCGATTTTCGCCAGCAGCTTGTTGTAAGCGACACCGACCGATGCCGTCAGCCCGGTGACATCGCTGATTCTCGCTTTGATTCTCTGCGCAATGTCGATGTCCGGGCCAAACAGGCTGCGGCTGGCGCCGACATCGAGAAACGCTTCGTCGAGCGACAATCCTTCGACCAGCGGCGAAAACTCGGCAAAAATGGCGAATACCTGACTCGACACATCGGCGTAGTGTTGCATGCGCGGCGGTACTCGCAGGAGGCCCGGGCAACGACGCATGGCTACACTCATTGGCATGGCGGAGCGAATGCCGAACTTGCGTGCTTCGTAACTTGCAGCCGCGACCACACCGCGGTTGTTGCTGCCGCCGACGACCAGCGGCTTCCCTTGCAAATCCGGGTTGTCGCGCTGTTCGACGGAAGCAGAAAAAGCATCCATGTCGACATGCAGAATGTGGCGACGGATCGGTTGGTGAACAGACATCATGCGGACCTGTCGACAATATAACGTGCAAGCCATCGCAGCGGTTCGGCCGACTCGCCAAAGGGAGTGAGGCTCGCAAGACCGTGATCCAGCAATTGCGCGCAGCGTGCCCTCGAATCATCCATGCCGAAGAGCGCAGGCCAGGTGGCCTTCTCTTTCCTTCGATCGGCACCGGTTTGTTTGCCGATGACGTCGGTATGACCCTCGACATCCAGTATGTCATCACGAATCTGAAACGCGAGCCCCAGGGATTCTGAAAACTGCAGCAGGGCCGCCCGGTTCTCGTCGGAGAGGCCGCGCACGAGGCAGGTGGCCGACATGACCGACGCACGGATCAGTGCGCCGGTCTTCAGGCTGTGCATCTGCCAGAGGTCCTGCTCGGAGATGCGGCGGCCCTCGGAGGCGAGGTCCATCGCCTGCCCGCCGGTCATGCCAAGCGAGCCGCAGGCTTCGCCAACGACCGAAATGATCTGTACGATTTCACGGTCGCTCAAGGACTCCGCACGTGACAGGACAGTGAAGGCGAGCGGTTGCAAGCCATCGGCGGCGAGGATGGCCGTCGCTTCGTCAAACTGGCGGTGCACGGTCGGCTTGCCACGACGCAGATCGTCGTCGTCCATTGCCGGCAGGTCGTCGTGAACCAGCGAGAATGCGTGTATCAGTTCTATCGCCGCCGCCGGAGCGTCGAGTCGGCGAGTTTCGACGGCGAGGCACTCGCCGGCTGCGTAGATCAGTAGCGGCCGGATACGCTTGCCGCCGTTCAGCACCGCGTATCTCATGGCTTCGTGCAGGCGCACCGGAACACGGCTCGCGGGGGGCAACGCGCGATCAAGGCACGCAGTAACCCGTTCCGTATAGTACGAAACCCTTTTTTCGAACGATGTAGACAATGTTCTGCTTCCGGATACTCGCGCAAGCCTACACGGATTTTGCCGCAGCTGCGCCGTCGCCGGACGCAACAGGAACGGGGCTGTCGGGCTGGGCTATAATCCGCCCCCCGGCGGGAATTCAGATCATCCGGAACGAAACCATGCGTGCGACAGCACAGGCGCAGCCCAACATTGCGCTCATCAAATACTGGGGCAAACGGGATGCCCGGAGAAATCTGCCGGCGGTCGGCTCGTTGTCGCTGACCCTCGATACGCTCTGGACCCGCATGACGGTCGAGTTCGACGCGGCACTCGACAACGACCGGCTGGAACTGAACGGGGAGGCTGCGAGCGACATGCTGCCGCGGGTATCGCGTGGTCTCGACCTGGTCGCCGGGACTGACCGTTCCCGCGCTTCGGTAATCAGCCAGTGCAACTTTCCGGTTGCCGCGGGACTTGCATCGTCTGCCTCCGCTTTTGCTGCGCTGGTGGTTGCTGCCAGTAATGCGGCAGGGAAACGTGCCGACACACTGACACTGGCGCGCCTTGCCGGCGCAATCTCGGGTTCCGCTGCCCGATCACTGTATCCCGGTATCGTGTTGCTGACAGCCGGAGACGACGACATCTTTGTCGAAACGATCGACAGCGACTGGCCCCTCGAGCTGGTCGTTGCTGTCACCGACGAATCGGCAAAATCCGTCGGTTCCGGTGGGGCCATGTTGCGCAGTGCCGGTACCTCGCCGTTTTATGCCAGCTGGATCGAACACCAGGAGCAGGACATTGCGGATGCCCTTGGCGCCATCCGCTCGAAGGATTTTTCTGCGCTGGCTGCGGTTGCCGAACACAATTGCCTGAAGATGCACTCGCTGACATGGACCTCGAAACCGCCGGTCGTGTACTGGAATCAGTCGACGCTCGCCTGTATGCAAACCGTTCGCAAGCTGCAGGCGGGAGGGATCCACGTTTTCTTTACCATCGATGCCGGGCCGCAAGTCAAGGCTGTTTGCCTCGCGGATGCCACCGACGAAGTTGCGTCGGCCCTGGAGTGCACGAGCGGAGTAAGCCGGATTCTGCGTAGCGGTCTTGGCGCGGGATCGCGTTCGATACCCCGATCATGAGGAGCGTCTCCGCCAGCGCACCGGGAAAGATCATGCTTTGCGGCGAGTACGCGGTACTCGCGGGAGCACCGGCCATTGTGACCGCGGTTGACCGCCGTGCCCACGTGGTGCTGGAAAGGATCCCGGGCCCCGAGCACGTGTTGCATGCACCGGGTATGAGCAACGAAAGCGCGCGTTTCCTGCGGGAAGCGTCCGGACGTTATACCTGGTCAGCCGGCCGGTATCGGCTGGTCGAGGCGATACTTGACGCTTTGCCCGCTATACCGGCCGCGGCATTGTCCATGCAGCTCGACACGCGCACGTTTCGCGATCCGCAAACCGACAGGAAGCTCGGGCTGGGTTCGAGTGCGGCACTGGCAATGGCGCTGGCAGCAGCGCTGGACTCAGTTCTCGGCGCCGCGCTGGATGTATACGGGGTTGCGGCTTCCGCGCACCGCAGCTATCAGCGCGGCAGCGGCAGTGGCGCGGATATCGCGGCGAGCTTCGCCGGCGGCACCCTACGATTCCGCCGCCCGGACGGGGGACAGGATGAAACGCCGCAGATTCAGCCAGTACCCTGGCCTGCCGGCCTCGAGTACCGGGTATTGTGGAGCGGCCGACCTGTGAGTACGGCGAGGAAACTGCGGAAACTGGAAGGACGCAATGGGATGAAGCACAAAAGTGCCGACGCGCTGACGGCCTCCGCGCAAGCCGTGTCGGATACCTGGGAGACGGCTTCTGCCGATGCCGTAATGGACGCGTTGCGAACCTTTACGGCGGACCTCCGGCGCTTCAGCGCCGAGCAGGATATCGGCATCTTTGCTGCAGGCCACGAGGCGCTGCTCGCACCGGCCGCAGCGCTCGGACTCGTGTACAAACCCTGCGGTGCGGGAGGGGGCGACATCGGTGTGGTTCTTGGTACCCGGTCTTCGGCCATGAATGCATTCTGCGATCACGCAACGGCTGCCGGGTTCAGTCGCCTCGATGTGACTGTTGCGGCGCCTGGCGTTTCGCTTGAAAAGCGGACTGCTGCATGATCGATTCACGGATCAGCGGTTTCTATCGCATGACCATCGACGAACGGCTCAGCGAGTTGTCAGGTCGCGGAATCATCGATGCGGAAACCGCGAGGCAATTGAAAAAATCAGGGTCGCTGCTGTCCCGCGAAACTGCCGATCGCATGGTCGAAAACGTCATCGGCGTTTTCGGTATGCCGTTCGCAATGGCACCGAATTTTCTCGTCAATGGCAGGGATCACGTCGTACCGATGGTGATCGAGGAGCCGTCGGTGGTTGCCGCAGTCAGCGCAGCCGCGCTGCTGATACGGAATTCGGGCGGATTCACAACCTCCAGTACCGATCCGGTAACTATCGGGCAGATCCACCTGTACGGCGTCACGGACGAAGACGCGGCAGTGGCAAGGCTTGAGTCCGCCGCACCGGAACTCGTCGCACAGGCAAACGAAATGCAGCCGGGCCTGGTGGAGCGGGGCGGCGGGGCCACAGGCCTGGAGATCCGGCGCTTGCAACTGCTGGACGGCCGCAGGACCCTGGTGCTGCACCTGCTTGTGGATACCCGTGACGCGATGGGGGCCAACATCGTCAATACGATGTGCGAGCGAATCGGTCCTCGGGCAGCCGGGCTCTGCGGCGCCGATGCAGTATTGAAAATCCTTTCGAATCTCGCGGACCGGTCGATGGTAACCGCCAGCGTGACGATTCCGGTCGACGAACTGGGTGCCCGCGGTGCCAGGTTGCGCGACGCGATCGTATTGGCCAACGACCTGGCCGCTGCCGATCCGTACCGCGCCGCAACGCACAACAAGGGCATCATGAATGGCATGGACGCTATGGCCATCGCAACCGGCAACGACTGGCGAGCACTTGAAGCGGGAGCGCACGCGTATGCGGCAAGGGACGGTGCCTATCGCAGCCTGACGAACTGGACCTCGACGGATAACGGAGATCTGCTTGGCATGCTTCGGTTGCCTGTCAGGATGGGCATCGTCGGGAGTTCCCTCAAAGCGAACCCGGCCGCGGTAGTCGGGCTGGTTATCGCCGGTGTCGGCTCGTCACAGGAACTTGGCGAACTGATGGCGGCAGTCGGGCTGGCGCAGAACTTCGCCGCGCTGAAGGCGCTGGCGACAGAAGGCATACAACATGGCCATATGCGGTTGCATGCCCGGAGTGTTGCGGTGAGCGCCGGCGTTCCACGACACCTGCACGATCAGGTCGTGCTCGCGATGATCGAGAGTGGCGATATCAAGGAGCGGAAAGCGAAAGAACTGGCCGGCGAACTCGAATCCGCACGTCATGGCATCGATGCAGAGCCGCTCGGTCGCGGCTGGTCAGCGGGAAAGATCATCCTGTTCGGGGAGCATGCGGTCGTCTACGGGCGACCGGCCCTGGCGCTGCCGTTGACCGATGCGATCAGTGCTGTCGTGTACGACAGTCCGTCTGGCACGCGATTCGACATTCCGGCCTGGGGATTCCGGCAGGGTGCGGGAGAAAGCGCCGTGCAACTGCTGAACCTCCTACTGGGTCGCCTTGGACTGGGGTCGAAAAAACTCCTGATCGAGGTGCGCTCCCGCATTCCGGCGGCGGCCGGACTTGGTGCGTCCGCGGCACTGGCCGTTGCCATTATCCGTGCGCTGGACAATGCGTTCCTGCTGCAGTTGAACGACCAGGCCGTCAACGAGCTTGCGTTCGAATGCGAGACGCTGGCCCACGGCACGCCCTCCGGCATCGACAATACGGTCGCCGTCTTCGGCAAAACCATCGTGTTTCGAAATGAGGGGCCGCAGCGAATTCGCGAGTTGTCACTGGAAAACCTTCCACCGCTGGTCGTGGTGTGGAGCGGCTCGCGGGGCAGCACGCGGCAGCAGGTCGAAGCTGTTCGCAATCGATGGCTGCAGAACAAGACCACGCACGAGAGGCTTTTCGACGAGATCGGCAATAGTTCTCTCGAGGGTGCCGATGCACTGGGA
The DNA here is from genome assembly GCA_964465665.1 of uncultured Woeseiaceae bacterium. Classification (GTDB taxonomy): domain Bacteria; phylum Pseudomonadota; class Gammaproteobacteria; order Steroidobacterales; family Woeseiaceae; genus JAKEGN01. Next base: position 8,217 of record CAYXKM010000182.1, on the reverse strand, counting down.
AAAAGCGACTACGAACGGCTGGGGTCCCTGATGAACATCGCTCACGGGCTGCTCAATGCCTTGCAGGTATCGACGCCGCTCATCGAGGAGATGGTCGAGATTGCCCGATCGAACGGCGCTTCGGGCGCCAAGCTGACCGGAGCGGGCGGCGGTGGTTCCATAATCGCCCTCTGCCCGGGCAAAGTCTGCGAAGTGTCCCGGGCCTTCGCAGATGCCGGATTCGAAGTGATCGGTTTTTTACCAACTGCAGGGTCAGAAAATGAGCAGGCATGACAACGGCGACCGGGTGGTTTCCTCGGACAGCGAGCAGTTGATTCTGGTAGACGGTGACGACGCCGTGGCGGGATTCCTGGACAAAGGCCGGTGTCATGACCGTGAGGGCATCCTGCACAGGGCATTCTCCCTATTTATTTTCAATACGCGCGGCGAATTGCTGCTGCAGCAGCGTGGGGCGGGCAAACGACTTTGGCCAAAGTTCTGGTCGAACAGTTGTTGCAGCCATCCGCGCAGGGGGGAATCCATGCCTGAGGCAACGCAGCGTCGGCTGGCGGACGAGTTGGGGATCCGCGCCGACCTCGAGTTTATTTACAAGTTTCGCTACCAGGCGCGCTTCGGCGATCAGGGGTCGGAGAACGAACTCTGCTCGGTATACCTCGGTCGCAGCGACGACGAGGTGCGGGCCAACAAGACCGAAATTGCTGCGGTTCGGCATGTGCCGGCATCGTCGCTTGCACATGAACTGCAGTCATCGCCGCAGACATTTACACCCTGGTTCAAAATGGAATGGGATCAGCTGAACACGGCTTACGCAGAATCACTGGCCGCCTATACCGGCGCGAGGCAACGATAGCTTCAGCCAACGTATTTGTAGTATTCGATCCCGAGATCCTGGAACTGCCGCTGATCGGTGCGGCCGACCTTGTCGATCACGAACTCATGACGCGGAATGTAATTGAGGCCGGTTACGCGTCGCCCGTCATGTAATGCTTCATACTGTGCTGCGTTGAGATCTACGGCCAACTCCATCGCACCCGAAAAGCCGATTCGGGATGTCGCTTCACGCCAGCGATCCGAGACGAAGAAAGGAATGACTTCTGCAGCATCGCCGCTGCCGTATCCCAGGGTCAGCAGTTCTGCGCCTTCCAGGTTGCGGCCTTCATCCAGCGCTTGTTCGAAACCGGCAGCCAGCCAGGCGGGGAGCGCCGCCGTGTACAAATTGCCGAGGTCGAGCATCATGTCGCTGCCAAGCGCGAGCTTGTCGAGTATCTCGCGGCGGTAGCGGCGGGAGGCGCGAAAAACCCTGAATACCGCCATGGTCATCGGGTACGCCTCATAATTCAGCTGCTCGGGATTCGCAAGGGCGACAATCTCGGGTTTGCTGAGCATTTCCGAAAGCAGCGCATCCGGCTCGATACCTGCCTCGTAACAGTAGGATGCGAGTTCGGCGTGGTCTTCTGCGCTGCCATTTCCCAAGGCAAACAGGTAGGCGACTGCCCAGCCGGTTTCTGGCATGCGCCGGTACGGGCGATGCATGAACGCCGTTTTCAGCGAGCGCATGTAATCGATCGCCCTGACACCGCGCTTCGCGTACATGTCGTTCAATGCGTGCAGGGTTTCGTCGATGTAGCAGGTTGTCGAATACTTGCCATTGAAAACCGGGAAGTCCTGAACCTGGTGGCTCTCGCTTCGATCCTGTCCGCAAAAACGCAGCATCGGCTTGCGAAAATCGATAATCCTGTAATCGGATGCCGAGCCCGAGCGAATCAGGTCCACCTCGGCGAGCGCAGGGTCCTCCTCCAGCAACATCGCTATCGCACCCGCGCCTTGCGTTGGTTCGCCACTGCTGCCGCGGGCGTATTCTGCGATGTCGGCACACACCACGATCGCCTGTCCGCCGGCACCGTCAAGTGCCAGGTGTCGCAACGCTCCTTTCATGCCGTAAACACCGCCAAGGCACGCATGTTTGAACTCGGGTACCTCGCAACTCCTGGCGATCGGCGCTTTGCCCTGAGCGACAAGAGCACGATCAACCATTCCTTTGACAATAATGGCGCCGGCCGAGTTATCCGTGCTCGACTCGGTACCGAGCCCGAGAAATTTCACTCGCGAAGGGTCGATATCGTACTGACGTATCAGTCGCATGACGGCGGTGGCGGCCATGGTGTACACGCTTTGCTGCGGGCCGCGAACCCGAAAACTCCGCCCGACCACCTCGCGAACCCTGGGCCACTGGTTACCCGTCCAATTGCACCAATCCTCGAGCCATACACGGAATGGCGGCACATATACCGATAACCCGCTGATTCCTATGCTTTTTTTGTTCATATGTTTAGGTGGTGGCGCCCCCGGGTCTGAAGTTCGTCAAGCTGGAACCGGGCCCGGCCAGCGAATTCTAGTAGCGTCGCCTCATCCGCTCAAGCAAGAGTGGCGATTCGCCTATTCGACCGTCACTGTAATGCGCCCGGAATACACCGGCGGGTCATGCGGTATATGCAGGTGATCCGCGAACAGCAACTGCAAGGTGTGCTCGCCAGGTGGCAATGTCAGCTCGGTTGACGAACTGCCGTCGCCGAAGTGCACGTGATTCGCATCGGCAGGGATCGGCAGGGCTGGATCCGGTAGGTCGGTATCGATCAGCAGATGGTGATGGCCGCTGTCCGGTGAGTTGTCGCCGGCTCGAACCAGTGACATGCCCTCGACTCCGAACTCAACCTTGAGTGATCCTGACACAACCGCACCGTCTGCCGGAGCCAGGAAGAAAACCCTTGCGCCCTCCGGCGCAGGAGTGCGTGGCATCGTCGGCTTGTCGTCAACGGGGCTTGGAGCGGCGGCGCCGGACGATTCCGCCGGTTCATGGTCATGCCCGCAGGATGCGAGCAATGGCAGCGCAAAAAGCATCAGCACCGTCAGTTGAATGATTGACCTCATATTTGACTCCCATTGGATGGTTCAGGATTCCGTGCAGGCGAGGGCCTGCAATCAGATGGAAAATGCCGCTATCAGCGTCGCAACCAGCAGCACGAGCGAAAATCCCATCGCGTACGCGATCACCAGCATCAGGTATTTCAACGTCGTCAGCAAGTGGCCCTGTCCATAGACGCGCCGCATCGCTTTGTAAAGGTACACAGGTATGTACAACGAGATGGCGACAATCGTTGTGTTAACGGCGCCCTCTGGAATGGAAATGATGGCCCCGGATCGGGCAAACAGGATCTGCAGCGTAAGGACGAGGAAGAAGAAGGCATGGAAGTGCACGACGAACAGCAAGTGCTCGACATAATAGCGCTTGGACAGCGGGTAGAGGATTTTCAGAACCAATGCCATCAACGGGAGCAGGAAAAACAGCGCGGCAGGTATGTTGTCGAGCATCCTGCTGATGAAATCGCGGCCTTCGTTCGCCGTAACTCTCTCACACACCTTTTGCAGCCGTTCCTTCGTCAGCCGTTTCGCCAGCCACTGCGGAATCTGTGACGTTTCCAGGTCGTCCAGGTCGCAACGCGTGTCTGCCGTGCCTTCTGACAGGTTTATGTTCAGGCCCTGTTCTGTTTCCTCCAGTTTCTCGCGCTGCTCCTCGTCGAGGACCACACCGGCTTCGTCGAGCTCCTTCAGTACATCGTGTCCGGTGTCATCGCCTTCCGAATCGGTTTTCTCATCGGTAACTTCAGCGGAATCCGTCTGCTCGGGCTCGAAGAGTATCTGCAGGTCTTTCTTCGGATCGAAGAACGCGACCAGGAAGAAAATAATGCTGAGGACCAGGTAAGTGCGAAATGGCGGCATGAACCGCGCGCGCCGGCCCTCAAGGTAGTCCCTGGTCAGGATTCCGGGTCGGGCAAAGAGCGGTATGAGCGTTCGCCACAACCGCGAATCGACCTCGAACAGGTCACCGAAGGCATCGGTGGTCAGTTCCCACAGGCTGATCAGCCGACTCCGCGCGCGCTGTCCGCAATTGGCGCAGTACTGCCCGGCGAGAGGGGTTTTGCAGTTCAGGCATTGCTCTACAGGCGCCGACGCGATGCCGCTTGACGGTACGGCATGCAGAATTCGTCGGCTCGCCGTGAACTTGTCCTCGAACCGGTCGGTTGCGGCCTGGCGCATTGCGGCCGCGGGTCCGGCAAGATAGCGCTCCAGGTCCGCTTCGCTTTCAATGTGAAAATGCGAGACGCGGCGGGCCCTGCCGTCGGCGGAATTTTCCAGCGTGAACGTCCGGGCCGAGAGAAATCCCGGCGTCGTCAGCATGTCGTCGATGTGTCCGGCGAGCCAGGCATCGAATTCGGCCGCGACATCCTGCTCTATCTCGAGCGAAACCTCGTAAATGACGCCCGAGTCGTTCGTCATGTTCTCACATCAGCTGTTGCTGTTCTGATCGGCGGGCTTTGCTGCTTTGGCAGCTGATTTTTTCCTTGACGGTTTCTTTGCGGCTGCCCTCCTGGCCGCAGGCGCGGGGACCGACATCGATGCAGGCGTCTCGTCGTCAATGCCTGAACGCCTGAATGCATCAGGTGAAAAATCGTCTACCGCCAGCAACTTCAAGACCTTTTCATGATAAACACGCAGGTCTGCTGCTTCGGCACCGCTGATGATCTTCGCATGCTCCGCTTCGCCGATCTGATGGCCGAAGTAATCTGCGCGAATGAGCCCCTCCTTGCGTGCCTGTCGCAACCGGGTTTCCAGGGGCTCGTACTTTTCGGTGAGCTCCAGTGCTTCCTGCAGCTGGCCGAGCGGATTCCCGGGCTCAAGAGTCGTGTAGGCCTGCTGGCAGAGCCGTTCCCGGGCCGCGCCACTTTGAGTTACAAGATCAACGACGGATCTGGCGAGATCGTCGGACGGCGAGAAGTAGGTGCGGCCACGGGGGAAAATAAAACAGCGCAGGAAAAAAGCCACCGGACGATTCGGGAAATTGCGCAAGAAACTGTGCAACTGCTCCTGTGCGTTATACATGAGCGTTCGTACCGACCATTCCACGAGCGGCAGATCTGCGGTCGGACGACCCTGATTCTCGAAATGCTTGAGCACCGTTGAAGCGAGATACATCGAACTGAGCACGTCTCCCAGCCGGGCCGACAGCAGTTCCTTTATCTTCAGTTTCCCGCCGAGCGTCAGCATTGCAAAATCGGTGGCGAGTGCAAACGCCGCACTGTATCGGTTGATATTCTGGTAATAACGTTTCGTAGGTGTTGTCAGAGGAACCCGACTGAACCTTGCAAATGTCAGCGCAAGGAAAAACGACCTCGCCAGATTGCTGATTGCGTAACCGATGTGGGAGAAGAGCGCATCGTCAAACTCAATCAGCCCTTTATCCCGGTTCGGATCCTGCGCGGCGTGCAACTCGCGCAACACGAACGGGTGACAGCGCATGGCGCCCTGGCCAAAAATAATCAGGCTGCGCGTGAGAATATTGGCGCCTTCGACCGTAATGGCAATCGGCGTCGCCATATAACCCCGGCCCACATAGTTCCTGGGTCCGAGCATGATGGCCTTGCCGCCGTGCACATCCATCGTGTCGTTGGCAACTTTGCGACCGAGTTCGGTGCAATGGTATTTGAGGATGGCCGAAGGCACCGCAGGCTTCTCGCCCTGGTCGATGGCGCCGGCAGTCACCGATATGGCCGCGTTCATTATATAGGTGTGACCGGCAATCCTCGCGAGGGCCTCACCGATACCATCGAACTTCGAAATGGGCAGATTGAACTGGCGGCGGATTCGCGTATAGGCACCGGCGCTGTACGATGCTGCCTGGCTGCCGCCGGCTGCTGTCGACGGCAGTGTGATGGCACGGCCCACCGACAGCAGCTCGACCAGCATTTTCCAGCCTTTTCCCGCCATCTCCTGTCCGCCGATGATGTAGTCGAGCGGCACAAAGACATCCTTCCCCGATGTTGGCCCGTTCTGGAACGGGATAGTCAGCGGATAGTGGCGGCGGCCAACGATGACGCCTGGTGTGTTGGTCGGAATCAACGCAGCAGTAATGCCGTGCTCGTCCACATCGCCGATAAGATGCTCCGGGTCATAAAGTTTAAACGCGAGCCCGAGTACGGTGGCGACGGGCGCGAGCGTGATGTAGCGCTTGTCCCAGTTCAGCTTTATGCCGATGATTTCTTCGCCGTCCCACATCCCCTTACACACCACGCCGCTGTCGATCAATGCAGCTGCGTCCGATCCCGCCTGCGTCGATGTCAGGGCGAAGCACGGTATTTCCTCGCCGGAGGCGAGGCCCGGCAGATATCGATTTTTTTGTTCTTCGGTGCCGTAGTGCAGCAGCAATTCCGCCGGGCCAAGAGAGTTGGGCACACCGACAGTCGATGATGCAGTCGTGCTGCGACTGGCAAGCTTTGCGATAACCATTGCATTCGCATAAGCGGAGAACTCGAGTCCCCCGTACTTCTTCGGGATGATCATTGCGAAGAATCTGTGCTTCTTGATGAAAGCCCAGACGTGGGCAGGCATGTCGCCGCGCTGGAAGGAAATGTCCCAGTCATCGAGCATCCGGCAAAGCTCTTCGCAGGGACCGTCCAGAAACCCCTGTTCCTCTTCCGAAAGCTTCGGCGCCGGGAACGACATAAGCCGTTCCCAGTCCGGCATGCCCGAGAACAGCTCGCCATCCCACCAGACGCTGCCAGCTTCGAGCGCCTCGCGTTCCGTGTCCGACATGGACGGCAACATCGTGCGATACACGGCGAGCGCGGGACGGGTGAATTTCTCTCGCCGGAACTCCATCATGTTGGCCATGACCATGAGAGCAAAAAGGCCCCACAGCAGCAGCAACCAGAGAAAAGGTGCGGAGCCGAAAATGGAATAGATGAAAAGAGCTGCACCGGTGACCGTGGTCGCCGTAAGCAGACTGATGCGATTGTAGGCCAGGTAAATGGCACCGCCGGCAAACAGCAGGAACCAGAGAAGACCTACAATGAAACTGGACACGACACTTACCTCTTGATTGTCACACGTATCGCGACTGAGCCTGCAGGCTCTCGCGAAGTGCTGTTGACTGCGTACCTCATCACGGCAACGCCGGAACCCTGCCTCGTTACATTACCAGAAGTGCGCGTCCGCTGCGGTGACAGCGGTCGCAATGCTACAGCAGTGCTTCGATAGCGGCCCGTTCTTCTCGGAGTTCCTTTTCCGTTGCGCGCATGCGGCTCATGCTGAAATCATTGATCGCGAGACCCTTTACGATCTCGTAGGCGCCATTCCTGCAGCGCACCGGGTACGAATAGATCACGCCTTCGCTGATACCGTAACTGCCATCGGCCGGAATTCCCATGCTGACCCAGTTGTCGCCGCCGGTGCCGAGCACCCAGTCATGCATATGATCGATTGCTGCCGATGCGGCAGAAGCTGCAGATGAGGCGCCTCTGGCCTTGATAATAGCGGCGCCCCGCTGTTGCACCGTCGGGATGAAAGTTTCGGTCAGCCAGTGCTGGTCAACCAGGTCGCTGGCCGCCTTGCCCTTGACGGTCGCATGGTGAATATCCGGATACTGGGTTGCCGAATGGTTGCCCCAGATGGTCAAGCGCTGAACGTCCCTGACATGATTACCGGTCCTGGAAGCGAGTTGTGCCACCGCACGGTTATGATCCAGCCGTGTCATCGCGGTGAAATTGTGGCGAGGAACGGCCGGTGCGTTGGCACTGGCAATCAGGGCATTCGTATTGGCCGGGTTGCCAACGACCAATACGCGGATGTTGCGACTGGCATGCCGATTCATAGCTTTCCCCTGAACCGAGAAAATCTGCGCATTGGCCTCGAGCAGATCCTTTCTCTCCATGCCCGGGCCACGCGGGCGGGCTCCTACAAGCAATGCAAAATCACTGTCGCGGAACGCATCATCGGCATCTGTGGTTGCCACGATCCCTGCGAGAGTGCCGAACGCGCAATCCTCGAGTTCCATGACCACGCCTTGTAGTGCAGGCAGCGCCGGCGGAATCTCAAGCAGCTGCAGAATCACGGGCTGGTCACCGCCGAGCATCTGGCCGGAGGCAATTCGGAACGCGAGCTGATAGCCGATCTGGCCGGCGGCGCCAGTGATTGTGACGCGAACGGGCGATTTCATGATTTCATCCTGGGAGCTCAAGGAGACCGGGCGCAATTTGGTTTGCGGGGCGGCGATTCTAGCATCGCCGCGCAGCATCGGCACATCGCCGTCGGCCCTATCTGGCCAGCCGGTACTCGGGAAATGCGACCTGAAGAAGTTTCAGTTCGGCCGTGGCGGCGTCGGTC
>CAYXKM010000181.1:0-5869 GCA_964465665.1 uncultured Woeseiaceae bacterium | reverse complement strand
GATGTCGAACACGAAGACATCGCAGTTCGCGAGGCCCGTAAACTCGGTATACCGGTGGTCGCGGTGGTGGACAGCAATTGTTCGCCGGACGGCGTCGACTACATTATCCCGGGCAACGACGATGCGATGAGGGCGATCACGTTGTATACGACGTTGATGGCCGATGCAGTGCTGGATGGCAAGGCATCATTGCCACAGGTCGTGCTCGGCGAAGACGAGTTTGTCGAGCTGGACGAGGAAGGCAAGCCGAAAAAGGCCGGCGGACGCCGCAAGAAAACCCCGCAGAAACCGACCGCGCGAGTCACGCGTAAGGCGCCGGCGAGGAAGATCGATATCGACGCCATGGTAGCGGCGAAGCCGCCAGACGAAGCGCTTGCCGATACCGACAGCGTCACGACGGTTCACGACGACGAAGTGTCCGCAGAGGCTGCCGAGGCAATGCCTGCCGTTCAGGTAAAACCCGCGCGGAAGGCTCCGGCAAAAAAAACGACAAAGAAAAAGTCTGCAGCAAAGAAGAAGCCCGGAAACAAGCCTGAAGCAGACAGCGACGAGTAAGAGTACCTGCCCGCCCGATGGGCGGCAGGCGGAGGCGATATCGTCCGGCAAACCTCGCCTGGCGACGTCGCGGGCTGCGGTCGATACAGGAAGAGGAACGAGCTGATGTCAATAACCGCATCGATGGTCAAGGAACTGCGCGAGCGTACCGGCGCCGGCATGATGGAATGCAAGAAAGCACTGGTTGAAGCGGACGGGGACATGGAAAAGGCGGTCGAAGTATTGCGCATGTCCGGGCAGGCCAAGGCCGACAAGAAATCGAGCCGCGTCGCGGCAGATGGACGCATTGTCATCAAGAGCAATGCCTCGCAGGCGGTCATCGTCGAGATCAATTCGGAGACGGATTTTGTCGCCAAAGACGACAACTTCATGGCGTTTGCGGACGCCGTGGCCGACAGCCTGCTCGCGGGCAAAGCGGCGGATGTCCACGCGTTGGCGAGTCAGAAGCTCGCCGACGGGCGCACGGTCGAGGCTGCACGAACCGAACTGGTCGCCAAAGTCGGCGAAAAGATATCAGTACGCCGTTTCCAGCGTGTGCCTAAGCGCGGCAATCTCGGTATTTACTCGCACGGGGCGCGCATCGGCGTAATCGTCAGCACGGACGGCGGTGATGTCGGGCTGGCGCGCGACCTGGCCATGCACGTGGCTGCGGCCAATCCCGTCTGTATCGACGAAAGCGGCGTGCCGGCGGAAACCCTGGAAAGGGAGCGCAGGATATTCACGGAACAGGCTGCAGAGTCGGGCAAACCTGCCAATATCGTCGAAAAAATGGTAACGGGCCGTATCGCCAAGTTCCTCCAGGAAATTACCCTGCTGGGCCAGCCATTCGTCAAGGACCCGGATGCTACCGTCGCCAGCCTGCTGCAAAAAGCGGGTGCGAGTGTCACCGGTTTCGTGCGCTTCGAAGTGGGCGAAGGCATAGAGAAGAAGCAACAGAATTTCGCGGAGGAAGTAATGGCGCAGGTTAATCAGCGCGCATAAACACCTGATAAATTTCACGAAATTGGCACGGAATCCGCGACTTACGATAGTATTGCAAGCCATACGGCGAGGCCATTGCCGCGCATTGACTCACTGGAAAAGGCCGACTGCATGAACGAAGCCCCGGTACTTTATCGACGTGTGCTGTTGAAGCTCAGTGGCGAGGCACTGATGGGCGAACTCGATTACGGCATCGAGCCTGCGGTAATCCAGCGCATTGCCGGTGAAATCGAAGCCGTGATCAAACTCGGCGTCGAAGTCGCCATTGTCATCGGCGGCGGCAATATCTTTCGCGGCGCCGGTCTCGCGCGTGCCGGCATGGACCGGGTCACCGGCGATTACATGGGCATGCTCGCGACCGTCATCAACGGGCTGGCCATACAGGATGCGCTCGAAGCGCGCGGCGTATTTGCACGCGTCATGTCGGCGTTGCAGATTCACGAGGTATGCGAGGATTACATACGTCGACGGGCGATCCGGCATCTCGAAAAAGGCCGCGTGGTTATCCTGGCGGCTGGAACCGGCAATCCTTTCTTTACGACCGACACCGCCGCAAGCCTTCGTGCCATCGAGATCGGCGCCGACGTGCTGATGAAAGCAACCATGGTCAGCGGCGTATACGATTCGGACCCGAGGCTGAATACCGAAGCAGCAATGTATGACACGGTATCATTCGATAAAGTACTGGTCGACAAGCTGCAGGTCATGGACGCAACGGCCGTGGTCATGTGTCGTGACAACGATCTGCCGCTCAGGGTATTCGATATGACGGAAACGGGAGCCCTGATCCGTGCCATGACTGACGACAGCGTCGGCACTCTGGTGACGGCAAGTCCGTAAAGCTGGCGCGTGACACGAGGGGACAGCAAAGGTGTTAAAGGAAATCAAGAAAGATGCCGGCGAGCGCATGGACAAGAGTGTCGTTTCGCTGAAGCAGGAATTGACCAAGCTCCGCACGGGCAGGGCACACACCAGTCTGCTGGACCACATTACGGTGGAGTATTACGGCAGCCAGGTGCCGCTGAACCAGGTGTCGAACGTCAACGTGGAGGATCCGCGAACATTGACCGTGTCGCCCTGGGACAAGGGCATGGTGCAGGTGATCGAGCGGGCGATTCAGAATTCCGATTTGGGCCTTAATCCGGTATCGGCGGGTACGGTGATCCGGGTGCCGCTGCCGCCGCTGACCGAGGAGCGGCGCAAGGACATGATTCGTCTTGTTCGACAGGAAGCCGAAGGCGCTCGCGTTGCTGTACGCAACATTCGCCGCGATGCACTTGGCGACATCAAGGAACTGCTGAAGGAAAAGCTGATCGGCGAGGATGAAGAACGTCGGTCCCACGAAGAGATTCAGAAAATTACTGACAAGCACATCGAGGCCATTGACAGGATTCTGGCCGAGAAAGAAAGTGAATTGATGGAAATCTGATGTGCGGATTGTGAACAACCAAGGTGCAACGGAAATCGATCAGCGGACGAACGGCATACCGCAACACGTCGCAGTGATCATGGACGGTAACGGTCGCTGGGCCAAGCAGCGATCGCTGCCTCGTCACGCGGGACACCGGTCCGGTGTCGCTGCTGTGCGCAGGACAGTCGAGCACGCCGCAAAGCGCGGCGTCTCCGTACTGACGCTGTTTGCATTCAGCAGTGAGAACTGGCGCCGGCCGCAGGACGAAGTCGGGCGGTTAATGAAGCTGTTTCTCGAAGCACTGCAACGGGAGGTGGATGAGCTGCATCATAACAATGTGCGGTTGCGTTTTATCGGCGCACGACAGCAGCTGAATGCAGGTCTGCTGGAAAAAATCGATGCGGCAGAGGCCAGGACCAGCGCCAATACCGGACTGATCCTGAACATCGCGGTCGCCTACGGCGGACGTTGGGACATCGTCAAAGCGGCACAGGAACTCGCCGGAATGGTTGCCAGGAACGAGATTTCGGTTGCCGATATCAATGAAGAGCGGTTCAGTGCGGCACTTGCGTTGTCCGGCCTGCCGGATCCGGACCTGTTGATTCGCACCGGCGGTGAACAGCGCATAAGCAATTTTCTGCTGTGGAACCTGGCCTATTCCGAACTGTGGTTTTGTGATCGCCTTTGGCCGGACTTCGGTCCTGCCGAGTTCGATCAGGGCATCGCCTATTTCGCGCATCGGCAGCGTCGTTACGGGCATACCGGCGATCAGGTCGGAGCAGCGTAAATGCTGAAACAGCGCATCGTGACAGCGATAGCTGCACTGATCGTCGTGGGTGCTGCATTGTTTCTTTTGCCGACCTGGGCGACGCGGCTGATCATCGCTGCGCTGATGATCCTGGCGGCCTGGGAATGGTCGGGCCTGTTGTCTGCTGCGGAACGGCCGGCGATACGAACCCTGTACGTCGGCCTGATCGTGCTGCTGGTGGCGGCCGTTTCATGGCTGGTGCCGCAGCCGCTGAGTACGGAGCTGTTTTTTTCGATTGCGGTCGGCTGGTGGATGCTGGCATTCGTCTGGCTGCTGTTTCATCCCACCCCCATACCAACCACAATTGCGTGGATTTGCGGCGCATTGGTCATCGTACCCGCATGGTTTTCGTTGGACTGGCTGTACCTGCGTAGCGAACTGTCGCTGCTGCTCCTTCTGCTGATCGTTGTCGGGGCGGACACCGGCGCCTATTTCAGCGGAAAGCTGTTTGGCAGGGTCAAGCTCGCGCCGCGGATCAGCCCGGGCAAGACCTGGGAGGGCGCCATCGGCGGAATTGCGGTCGTTTCGGTGCTGGCTGCGATTTTCGCGTGGCAGACGGGCGGAGACCTCGCGGTCTACCTGCCCCTGGGGATTGCCGTGGCAGTCATATCCATCGTCGGCGACCTGACCGTCAGTGTCTTCAAACGCAGGGCCGGCGTTAAGGACAGCGGTCGGCTGTTTCCGGGTCATGGCGGCGTGCTTGACAGGATCGACAGTATCTCGGCCGCGACGCCGGTATTCGCGCTCGCACTGGCCGCGGGGGCCGTGACATGACGCTCGTTCAGGCGCGGTTCATGCGAACGCCGCTAGTTTCGACGGGAACTGCGTTCGTATCGACCAGTCTCATTGCGGGTGGGCGCAGGCCGGTCGCTGCCGGCATCTCTGCATCTGCGGTGTGTCGCTGTCTGTCGAAGGAGTGCTTGTCCCAATGACTGGCGCATTGGTCAATCTGCTGGCATTCATTGTCGCTATCAGCGTTCTGGTCGCCGTACACGAGTTCGGCCACTACCTCGTCGGCCGAATGTGCGGCATGAAGGTATTGCGGTTCTCGATCGGCTTCGGCCGGCCAATACTGATGCGGGTCGGGGGAAAGGATCGCACCGAGTACTGCATCTCAGCGATTCCGCTTGGCGGTTACGTGAAGTTTCTCGACGAGCGGGAAGGCCCCATCGACGCTGCAGACCAGGGACGTGCCTTCAACCAGCGGCCCATTCCGAGCCGCATTGCCGTGTTGCTGGCCGGGCCTGCATTCAATTTCCTGTTTGCAATTTTTGCTTACTGGGCGTTGTTCGTTAACGGCGTGCCGACCGTAATACCGGCAGTCGGGGCCGTACAGCCAGGCTCCTATGCGGAAGCAGCCGGACTGCAGTACGGGGACCGCATCGTCAAGGTCGGCGATCGAATCGCTGTCGACTGGGAAACGGCCCTGGTGGCCATGCTGGATGAAATGGTCAGCACTGGCAGGGTGCCGCTCGAACTCGAAGCGGCAGACGGCTTCGTCAGGCAGGCAGTCATGGATGTGGGTGACGACGCCGCGCGACTCACCGAACCCGGCGTACTTTTCGATGGTTTGGGCTTTCGGCCATGGCAGCCGCCGGCAGTGATTGGATCGATCGATGAGAACGGTGCTGCAAGAGCAGCCGGACTGCGCGAAGGAGACCGGATCACCGACATCGACGGCGAAGAAATCGCGAGTTTCGCTGACCTGCAGCGGGTGGTCAGTGCCCGGCCAGGACGACAGGTATCGATCGCCGTATCGCGTGATGGTGAAATCCTGAACCTGGACGCGACACTGGGTTCACGCGAAGTTGATGGCGCAGCAACCGGAGTACTTGGAGTGGGCGTAACCACGACGGGTTCGGACTACTGGTACGTTATGAAACACGGTCCTGTCGCGGCAATCGCGGAATCGATCGAACGGACCTGGGCATCGACAGCATTCACCTTGCGCATGTTCGGCCACATGATCGCAGGCGATGTCTCGATTCGAAACATCAGTGGCCCGATCAATATCGCCCAGTTTGCCGGAGATTCTGCCGCGCGCGGACTGAATGATTTCCTGAATTTCCTGGCGCTTATCAGTATCAGTCTCGGTGTTATCAATCTGCTGCCCA
>CAYXKM010000180.1:0-1581 GCA_964465665.1 uncultured Woeseiaceae bacterium | reverse complement strand
AAATCTTCCTGCGGCGCATCGCGCGCCATGCGGAAGATGAAATCGACCTTCGGACTGGTGTAGGCCTGCCGCAAGTCGAGCTTCTCGTCGACCTGGCGCAGAATGTCGTTCGAGAGGATGTGTGCTTGCAGCATGAACTGGTCCTCGCGTGAGCCGGCGCTCGTGCCGAACATCGCCGACAGTGCATTGATGCCGCTCGGTATTGCCATGCCCGTTCCTTCCTGCCGCACAGCGATGACAGATTCGGAAGCGTAACGATCTGCGGCGAACAGGCCCAGGTAAATTGCCGCGATCGACCACGGCACGGCGATGACGGCGAGGCGAAGGTTAAATGGGCTGAACCATTCGAGAAACTGTTTCAAGGCTCGCCCCCTGCCTTGCGGTAGGCGGCGATTCCCTTGCGGACGTTCTCGTAACAGGTCGCCTGGCCGTGGTCGAGGTGTACGACGAAGTCGCACATCCTGCTGATCAGCTTCATGTTATGCGACACGAGAATCACTCGCGAGTGTTGCAGCCGCTCCTTGAACACTTTGCGGCTCTTGCGCTTAAATGTCGCATCGCCAACGGCCATCACTTCGTCAATCAAATAATAGTCGAAATCGAACGCCATGCTGGTGCCGAACGCGACTCGTGCCTGCATGCCCGATGAATACGTAGAGATAGGTTGGTCGAAGTAATCGCCGATCTCCGCGAATTCTTCGACGTAGCGAATTTTTTCCTGCATTCGCTGTCCGCGCACTCCGTATACGCGACAGACGAACTTCACGTTATCGCGGCCCGTCAGGTTTTTCTGCATGCCACCTCGCAGGCCGACCGGCCACGAAAGGCGTCCCCGGGTGATGATTTTGCCTGAGTCCGGCAGATCCACGGCGCTCAGGAGCCCCATTAGTGTGGATTTGCCGGCGCCGTTGCGGCCAATCAGGCCGATATTGCGGCCCTCCGGCAGATCGAGCGACAGGTTGCGGAAGACGACCTTGCGTCCGCCAAGCGTCATGTACGACTTGGTGACGTTGTCGAGCCGGATCACTGCGTAACCCTCGCGAGATAACGGAGGCGGTACAACATGAGTCCGATCAGCGTCAGGCTGAGCGCAAGAGCCACCGGATAGGTGAGGCTCATGTATTGCATCGGTTGATAGCCGTCGACCGCCATCGTGCGCGAGAGCTCGACGAGATGTAGCACCGGGTTGACGGACATCCAGCGCACCCATTCGTCCGGGAATCGCGTCACCGGGAACAGAATACCGGAAACAAAATAAAGCGGCATGAACATGACTTTAATAACCGACCGTGCATCCGGCACGAGGCTCGAGATCGCCGCTAACACGACGCCGAGCCCGAATGCCAGCACGGCGGTGAGTGCCAGGATGCCGGCGAGCTCGACCGGGCGTCCGGGCAGCACGTCGTAGCCCGCCATGCCGAGCCCAGTGAGTACGATGACGAAAACGACAGCCTGGATCACGCAATGCGCCATCGCCTTGGCGACGAACACGTCCATCAGCAGTACCTGGCGGTAGGACAGGAGGCCTTGTCCGGCATTCACCCCGTCGACGATCTGCAGGCATATGGCTTTGAAGAGCAG
>CAYXKM010000179.1:0-4503 GCA_964465665.1 uncultured Woeseiaceae bacterium | reverse complement strand
TCAGGCGCTCGGACTCAACCTGGCCGTCGGCAGTGAACTCGTGTACTTCGACCGCGATGTCGGGGTCACCGGCTGGCGGTTCAACATAGCGCCCGAGGTTACCTGGCCAATGCAGCGCGCCGGCTGGTTCGTCACGCCAGGCGTGACAATGGACCATACGCGCTACCAGCTCGACAGTACCGAACCTGCTGAAGATGCAGAACCCAGCCGCACGCTGCCCATTGCAAGCATCGATACGGGCGTCATCCTGGAACGCTCCCTGAATTCGTCACAGGACCGGGTCATCACACTCGAGCCGCGACTGCTCTATGCGCACATCCCGTACCGGGAACAATCGGGCCTCCCGGTCTTCGATACGATCCTGCCCGATCTGAACCTCGTGCAACTTTACCGTCGCAACCGGTTTCTCGGAATCGACCGCATCGGCGACACGGATCAACTGAGCATCGGTGTGACTTCCCGCATCCATGACGTGAACAACGGCCAGGAACTGGTAACGGCAACGATCGGTCAGGCACGCTACTTGAGCGAGCAGGGCGTGACACTGCCGGGTGAGCCGCCGATCAGCAACAATTCATCCGACTACATCGCCGAGATCCGTTTCCTGCTCTATGAGCATCTCAATTTCGACTTCGGCCACCAGTGGGGTGTCGAAGACCGCGGAACGACGCGATCGGAAGTAAGAATCCAGTATCGGCCAAAGGCAAACAAGATTTTCAATATCGCCTACCGTTTCCGCCGTGACTCGCTGGAACAAGGCGACGTGTCATGGTCGTGGCCGTTGACACAGAACTGGAACTTTGTCGGTCGATACAATTATTCGTTGCGCGACGAGGAGCCACTCGAGGAGCTTTACGGCCTCGAATATTCGAGTTGCTGCTGGGGTTTGAGGCTGGTGTCGCGGCGCTACCTGTCGACACGCGACGGAACCCGGGACAACTCCTTTGGTCTGCAGCTGGTGCTCAAGGGCGTCAGCAGCGTCGGCAGCTCTGCGGATGCCATGCTGGAGCATGGTATTCTTGGTTATTCGTCGGACATGAACTGATCTTTTATGATTAAAATCAAATATTTGGCGGTCCTGTTGCTGAGTCTTCCCGGATTCCTGCGAGCTGCGGAGTTGTCCGAGACCGGCCGCATGCTGGATGGCATCGCTGCTGTCGTCAACGAAGGCGTCGTTCTGAAAAGCCAGCTGTACAGGGACACGGCCACGATAGCCGCGCGCGCGCAGGCTCAGGGCATGCAGTTGCCGCCCGACGACATATTGCAGCAGCAGGTTCTGGAACGTTTGATAGTCGAAGAGGCGCAGTTGCAACGCGCTGAACGCATCGGGTTGCAGATTTCCGACCAGGTGCTGAACGAGGCCATCCTCAGGGTCGCACAGCAGAACAGCATTCCGTTCGAGCGTTTGCCGGAGTTGCTGGCTGCGGATGGCATCAATTACGCAGATTACCGACGCGATACACGCAAGCAGATCACGCTCGAGCAGTTGCGTCGCATCGAAGTAATCGGCCGCATCTCCGTTGCGCCGCGTGAAATCCAGCAATGCATTGACGATCTCGAGGACAACGTGGTGGTCAATTCCGAATACGACCTGGCGCATATTCTGGTTTCCATTCCGGAATCGGCGACTGGAGAACAGATCGACGCCGCCGATGCCGAAGTGCAGGACGTATACCGGCAGCTGCTGCTCGGTGCCGATTTTTCCGAGATGGCAATCCGCCATTCGGACAGCCAGACGGGGCTTGAAGGCGGTCAGCTCGGCTGGCTCAAGGGCGACCAGTTGCCGACCGTGTTTTACAACGTGGTTGGCGACCTCGAACCCGGTGAGATTTCCCAGCCGGTCCGGACCGTGAGCGGATTCCACATCGTCAAGGTCAACGACATGCGCAGCGCAGTGCAACGCAGCCAGGTCGAGCAATTGAGATTGCGCCACATCCTGATTACGCCGAACGAGATTATCGACGATCAGACAGCCAAACAACGTCTCGACGACGCACGCAAGCAGTTGCAGGAAGGCGCGGAATTCGGTGAGCTCGCGAAGCTCATATCGGACGACCCGGGCTCGGCCAATGAAGGCGGCGAGATGGGCTGGGCGGCGCCCGGAACCTTTGTGCCGGAATTCGAACAAGTAGCGAATAGTTCGGAACCCGGCGTCGTCTCCGAGCCGTTTCGTTCACGGTTCGGCTGGCACATTCTCGAGGTCCTGGAACGCCGCACGTATGACAATACCGAGGATCTCAAGAGCGAAAACTGCGACATGCAGATTCGCAACAGCAAGCTGGCCAGTGAAACGGAGATCTGGCTGAGACGAATTCGCGACGAGGCGTATGTCGAAATACGGATCTGACCGGCAACTCGCCAGGCTGACTGTCGATTCGCAATGACTTCGCAATGACAATGTCCGGCAGCAGGAAACCGGTAGTCGTCACTGCCGGCGAACCCGCCGGCATCGGACCCGAACTCTGCCTGAGCCTGGCGCGCACCGCGTACTTCGATCGCCTGCTGGTCATCGCCGATCCGGAGAACTTGCGCGGAAGGGCCGAACTGACCGGATCCGGCGTCCGTGTGCGCGAATACGCGGGCTCTCTCGACGCCCGGGAAGGAGAACTTCTTGTCATCTCGCAGCCCTTGCCGAATCCGCAGGTCTGCGGCGTGCCCGATACGGCCAACGCGACTGCTCTGCTCGAAGGTCTGAAACTCGGCGTCACCGGCTGCCTCTCCGGCGCATACGCCGCGCTGGTGACGGCGCCACTGCAGAAAAGCGTCATCAACGATGCCGGAATCGCGTTCAGCGGTCACACGGAATACCTTGCCGGCCTGACCGGCAGCGAAACACCGGTCATGCTGCTGGTTGCGCAATCGATGCGCGTTGCGCTGGCAAGCACGCACTTGCCGCTGCGCGAAGTCCCTGAATACCTGACTCGCGAGCGTCTGAGGAGGGTTATCGAAGTGCTGCTTCGCGACCTTGAGCGGGTTTTTCGCATCAACTGGCCCTCGATCATCGTCTGCGGACTGAATCCGCACGCCGGTGAGGGCGGGCATCTCGGTCACGAGGAATCCAGGATCATCGCGCCGGTAATCGCGGAGTTTCGGGAGCGTGGCTTCGACGTCCGTGGCCCGCTCCCTGCGGATACGGCCTTCACCCCTGCGGCGGGACCACGCGATGCCGTCGTTGCCATGTATCACGATCAGGGCCTGCCGGTCCTGAAATACGCAAGCTTCGGAACCGCTGTCAACGTCACCCTCGGTCTGCCGATTATCCGGACCTCCGTCGATCACGGTACCGCTCTCGACATCGCCGGCCGCGGCACCGCAGATACCGGCAGCATGATCGCCGCGGTTGAAATGGCGCTCGAACTGGCAAGAACATGATCGCCGGTCACAGGCCGCGAAAGCGTTTCGGTCAGCACTTCCTGATCGATGCGGATGTCATCGATCGCATCGTAGATGCGATTGCGCCGGCTGCGGACGACGTCCTGGTAGAGATCGGCCCCGGACAAGGGGCTATTACACGTCCGCTTGCAACATACAGCCGGGCCATGCATGCCATCGAGTTCGACCGGGACCTGGTGGCGGAACTTCGGGTCCGTTTCGCGGCAGACAGCCGGGTTACGATCCATGAAGCGGACGCCTTGCGATTCGACTTCGCAAGTCTCGGGCATGATCTGCGTATTGCCGGAAACCTTCCGTACAACATCTCGACGCCGTTGCTGTTTCATCTGCTCGACTATCGCGAGCACGTACGTGACATGCATTTCATGCTGCAGAAAGAAGTCGTAGACCGAATCACTGCCTTCCCGGGGAGCAAGGCTTATGGGCGCCTGACCATCATGCTGGGCTGTTTCCTGCAGTCGGAGCGCCTTTTCGAAGTCGGGCCGCAAGCATTCCGTCCACCGCCGAAGGTGGTTTCCTCGGTGTTACGCATGCGGCCACATCCAGCGGGGCACTTCGATCTCAGGGATGCGCGACAACTGTCGAGGCTGGTCGCCCGGGCGTTCAGCAAACGACGCAAAACCGTGCGCAATGCGCTGAAAGGCCTGCTGACCGAGGAACTGCTTACAGCAGGCGGCATCGACCCCGGTGCACGACCGGAGCAGATCGCCATCAGAGAGTGGGTCGCGTTGTCAAATCTGTGTGCGGACACAGCGTCCTGACACTGCGCGCACCGGAAATAGCAGTGTCACATCTTGTTCTCGGATAGAATACCGGCATCAGGTCTGCAGCAGAATGACACTGGAATGCCAAAAAACCTATACGAAATCAGCATCGAGGTCTCGACTGACTACGTTCACGAACAGTCGGAACCCAAGGTCGACCGCTACGTATTTGCCTACACCATCACCATCCTGAACCGTGGCGACATGCCGGCGAGGTTGCTGAGCCGGCACTGGGTAATAACGGATGCAAACGGCAAGGTGCAGGAAGTCAAGGGGGAAGGCGTCGTCGGCGAGCAGCCACATCTGAATCCTGGCGAGATGTTCCGTTATTCGAGTGGCGCGGTAC
>CAYXKM010000178.1:0-7793 GCA_964465665.1 uncultured Woeseiaceae bacterium | reverse complement strand
CGAAGCAAACGGATTGAACATGCGAACATCGATACTGGGGTGAGCGTGCAAGGCTGCAAAACCGAGGTTCTTCGCGCGCGCATCCATGTCATCGACCAGCAGGCGCACGCGCACGCCGCGATCGGCAGCCTCCAGGATTCGGGCTGCGAGCGCGAGCCCGGTGGTGTCCGCGTGCCAGATGTAGGTTTGCACGTCGATGCTGCGTTCGGCAGCTCCAGCCGCATACCAGCGCGTGACAAAAGCTTCACGACCGTCGCGCACCAGGCGAAACCCCGACTGACCTGGGTAGGCTGCTTCCGCCTTACCGACAGCCTGGTCGAGCGTTGTTTCGGTACCGGGCGGCGACACCGAGTCCAGCGGCAATTCCGGGCGCGGTTTGAGCTGCGCACATCCGGTCAGGCCGATGACAAGCGCGGCGAACTAAAGCAATCGTTTTGCCCAGATCTCCGAGCACCGCTCGGGCTGTCCGTAAGGGAAATCAGTCGCGGTCACGCTCATACTCCCGCCACCTGCTCACTGGAAATTCGAATGAATACTGGTCCATGATTTCAATTGCGGCAACAGAAATTTGCGTCCTGATACGAGTGGCGTGAACGCACAGCCCTGTGGAACGAGCGAATCCCGGGCGAGATCGGAATCAGGACAGGCGTCCGGCAAGCACTGGTCAGAGTTTTATCTTGTCTTTCAGAATCAGAAACGGCTTCTCGACTGTGAAATGCAACGCCAGCCCGCCCAGAACGGACAAGACCATGAACAGAGGCGCGAAAGCGACGAAGTGGAGATCCGGTCGGTCTGCTGCGAACGGAACGAAGCGGTTGACCAGGTGCAGCGCCAGCGGAACAAGCATAAGGTGTACAAGGTAAACACTGTAGGAGATCGTCGAAAGCGCGCGTAGCCAAACAGCGCTCAGTACGGTCGCAATCCAGGTTTTCGCAACAATTGACGAAAGTAACAATCCACTGAATGCCAGTGCAAGTAGCGCGAGTACGAAAGTCGACGAGTAGTACCAGCCGTCATCGAACCACGCAACGGGAATCATCAGGCAGAGCAGGAGAGTGAGACAGGCACTGCCAACGCGCTGCATATTGAACTTTTTGAATGCAGCACGCAGGGACTCGTTCACGTAAATCAACGCGCAGATGACACCCGTCCACAATCCATCCATCGCCAGATGAAACGGAGACCGAACGGTCCAGAAGAACCCCGGATAATTGATGATCTCCGCGTAACTGCCATTTAGAGTTACTACTCGAAGAACGGTCGGCAATACAGCTAGCGCCGCAAGCGCTGTCAGCTGCCAGCGCGGTGTCAGCTTGCGGATTGACAGCAAAACCAGTGGGCACAAAAGATAGAACTTTTCCTCGACTCCCAGGGACCAGAAAGCCGCCACAAGGTCGGAACCCAGGTAGTCCTGCAGAAAAAGGAAGTGCACAAAAAGCGTGTAGGAAACATTGTCCGTCCTGGCATCGAACAGGGGAACCACGCCGTAGAGCGCGATGATCACAGCGGCGAAGTAGGCAGGGAAGGTTCGTAGGACACGCTTTGCCCAGTAGCGAGCCATGAACGAACCGCTAAACTGCGGCGGCCACCGCTTCAACAGATGGTACGTGATGAGAAAGCCGCTGAGAACGAAGAACAGGTCAACGCCCATCCAACCATTGATCAACGGTGTTGCAAGGTCCCACGAACCAATTCGCAACAAGGAACCATGGTGTTCAACGAGGGGCTGAGTTGCGTGCCGCAACAGCACGAGGAGAATGGCGATGCCTCTCAGGCCATCCAGTTCGGGAAAGTGCCCGATACGATCCGTAATTGAGAAGTAGTGCCGCATCTCGTCCGCGACTACGTTCGCTGCGTCACTCAGGTCAGACCGAGATTGGCGCGTACTTTCTTCTTTCGCAACTTCCAGATTAACGAGTCGACGATGTAGTGATGAAAGTTTATGGTCTGATAAATGATCAAGGCAACTGCTGTCGCAGTCAGTGCGAACGCGGAGCTGAGTGCGTCTGCAAGGTAACTGGCAATGAGGAAATACACCAAAGTCGAAATGGTCAGGCAGATCGCGAAATACATGATAAACCGCCTGTTCTGACTGATAGTCGAAAGAAACACCGACTCCGGATCGACTTTTCCGCCGAAGCGACGATTGTTATACAGCCATACAAACATGATGTACTGCGCGTTGTGCCAGATATTGATGACTAACCAACCGTAGTTGAGCTGCTCGATGTATATATAGGCAATATAGTAGATCACGTAGTGAGTGATTATGTATGAGACGTACGGAACCGATATCCGCCCGGCGCACCATGCCCGGAACTGATCTACGACCCACACGACCAACAGAACAGCCGTTGCCATGTAAACCAAACTGAGTATGTCGTCGCTTACCGGCAACGTTCGCAATGGAAAATAGAGGAAATCGGCCGGGGCACGATTCGATACCGTCAGGATTCCGGCGACCGGCAGTGCATAGAACGTTGCTCGTACGATTCGCGGATCACCAATCTGCTTCACCTGGGCCTTGCCGGCATACGCTTTGGAAATGCCCTCGCTTTGTCGCGTGTAATGCCACCACTGCCAGTACAGGTAAATCGTAGGGATCACCCAGTGCCCGACTACGGCGACGAGGAAGACAACCGCTGCTGCAACTGCGGGGAGCAGATATATGATCAGTGACTTGTGTTCGGTGAAGCTCTTCCTGTCGAATGAAAGGCGCGTGTATGTGGCAATCACATGGTGGTAGCCCAGAATCCAAAGATCGGCCTCGAGAACCGGAAAAAACAAGTCGTTGTTCCAGACGACGGCCAGACCACTGATGATGGCAACGGCGGGCAGCCCGAAGATGAACGAAAGGTCGAACGCCGGCCCACGAAGCCAGGCAAATTCGCGCGAGAGACCGGGATTCGTGGATTTCATGTTCATCGCTGGCAGCCTAGGTCATGAAATCGTAGTCCAATATTGCTTACTTACGCGTGATTACCTTCACAGATTGCATCGTTTGCATCGACGCGCCGCTGCCCTGAACGACCGTAACGTCGTCAGGCGCTGTCAGGTTGAACCGGCCTGTAATGCTTCACTGCACGGTATGGCGCTTGAGATCCAGATCGTGAAAGTCGAAGGAGAAGTCCGTGGCGGGAGACACTGCCTTCATGCGGATACGTTCCACTTCGCCGGTCGGTCCCACGGAAAATGATACGTACGCGTCCGCATTCAGTTTCCTGTCCATCCAGCGAGCAATAAAGGTATCGAACTGAAAATGCTCCAGCGGACCGGACAGGGACTCGCTCCGTGGCGACCGGAAATGCAATACGCCATCGTCGCCCAGCGTTATCTCGATGTCGCCATACCACGGATCCGTGTAGGTGCCCGCATAGGCCTCGAGCGGCAGGCTGGGCTTGCTTTCGGCAGCCCGCGAGGCTTCCGCTTCGGCGACGGCAGCCGCGGCATCGCTTTGCCGGTTGCCCGCCGCCTCGGCGACAATGGCAACCCAGTCCTTGCCGGCATCCTTTGCGATGCCTTTCAAAAACTGATCGACGATATCGTTGACCACGGCCCGTGGTGCCGGCGACAACAGGTTGTTGGTGACGAAAACCCCGAGTCCCTGTTCGGGCAGCAGCACGAGAAACGACGTCATGCCCCACAGGCCGCCGCTGTGCGAAATCATCGGTTGACCGTAGAACGTGGAGATACTCCATCCGAGCGCATAGGCGTTCAGGAAAGAACCCGTATGCTTGACCACGTAACCGGAACCGGGCAGCAGTGTCACCGGATTCAATAACTGTGCGAACTGTTCCGTGCTGATGAGTTGCTCGCCCTCTGCAGTAAGTCCCTTGTTCAGAACGAAGGACATCCAGGTTGCCATGCTTCTTCCGCTGCAATTTATGCCTCCGGCGGCCGATGCAAGCGAAGACTCGAGCGACAGGGTGGTTTCGAGTATGCCGTCCATCAGTACATGCGGCGTGGCCTTGACCGCATCCGGCGCAGTGCGTGCCAGCGTTGCCCTGCAATCGTGCATGCCCAGCGGGAACAACAGACGCTGCTCCAGGTACTCTTCGAACGACGTTCCGGCAACCCGTGCCACGACCTCCCCGGCAATGATGTAGAGAAGATTGTCGTAGGCGTATTCGGAGCGGAAGCTGCTGTTCGGTTTCAGGTGACGCATTGCAAGGATGATGTCCTCGCGAGTGCTGTTGGTCGCCGGGAACAACAGCAAATCACCGGCACCGAGCGGCAGCCCGCTGCGATGCGTCAGCAGGTCGCGGATCGTGAATTCGCGTGTGACCCAGGGATCGTACATACGAAACTCGGGAAGGTGGTCGATCACCGGGTCGTCCCAGCCGAGTTTACCCTCGTCCACCAGCAACGCCAGCGCGGCTGCTGTAAACGCCTTGGAAACCGAAGCGATCTGGAACAGGGTTTGATCGTCGACTGGCTCATCAGTCCCGCTTTCGAGTATGCCGTGACCGGCCGAATAATAGAGCTTTCCGTCATACACGACGGAAACCGCCATCCCCGGCACCTGGAATTCTTCCATGGCGCGAGTGACGGTTTTCTCGATGGCGCGTTTCGAAGGCGCCGCGTGAGCCGTGTCGGTGCTGGCGAAATGGGCAACGGCGATCAGGACGGAGCAGGCGAGGAGTGGGAGATTTCGCGACATGGGAGTTCTCGTCAGTTAAACAGCATGGGTCGGTCGTTGTGGGTTTCAGGAATTCCTGTCATCGCTTGCGCTTCGCCATATCTTCCAGGCACCGCGCGTAAACAGTGGCAGTGCAAATATAACGATGAATACCCAGGTCAGTGTGCCGTAGCCTTTGGCGATAAGATCGATCAATCCGAACTGCACGGCCAGGAACAGGGCGCAGAGCAGGGCGACAAACGCGATGGCAGGGCGCAGCCAAACCGGCATGGTCCTGTTATTCTCTTTGAATACTCCATTGACACGTTCGTTCACCGCATGAATGAACGCGGTGCCGGTCTCGACCAGCGTGCCGAACACGACAATGTAGAAGATGAACTGCAGCCACGGAAACCCGAGCCTCTGCATCATGAAATCGGCCGGCACAGCGGCATCCAGGATGGCAGGGTAGGTCGCTGCCATTGCCAGGAAGAACAGCAGGGCGGGGATCATGATCAGCGGGCCCACGAGCATGCCGGCAGTGAAGGCATCTTTTCGCGACGTCATGTGACGTACGCAGAACAGGATGATCGGAATGACCGCGAGGTTGTAACCGAAATATCGGAACCCGTTGCCGAACCAGTCGGAGCCTGCACTTTCCTGCGCGAGATTCGTCACAAGGTCATCGCCGAATACCGAAAGGTAACAGGCAACGAGCAAGGCATAGGTGGCATAGAGCAGGAAAGACCAGGCCGCCAGCACTTTTTCGATCAGGGAGGTACCGGCGAAGACCAGCACTCCAATGAGTCCCATCAGCATCAGGGTACCCACGGACTTTGACAGTCCCAGGTGTTCAGACACCAGTTCGCCGGCAGCGGCACCGACGACTGCAAGCACCAGCAGGCCGAGGACAAGGTAAGCGATTTCGTACGTAAACCAGCCTTTGCCGAGCAAGCGCTGAAAAAAACTCCGGTAGTCATAGCTTCGCGTCAGCCGGGCCAACTCGAAACTCAGTGCACTTGCGAAACTGAACATCACCGTAGCGACAAGCATGCCAAGCAACCCGCCCACGGGCCCGGAAGAGAGAAAAAATTCGACCAGCTCGCGGCCCGTTGCGTAACCACCTCCAATGATCACGGATTGCAGCAGGAATCCTGGCAGCCAGATTCGTTGAAAAACGGAGTGCTTCAAGCCCTATGCTGCCAGGCTGCCTTCGATCGGCAACACGAACACAGTCAAGGCCGTTATCCCCACAATGCGGGCCTTGGCGGCGATACAACGCCACCGGTGTAACTAATCGGATTCTCGCGATCCTCTTTCAGGAACAGTGGGCCGTCGAGGTCGACGTACTGGCACAGTTGCGCGATCACGAAACCGGGCGCCATCGCGAGCGAAGTCCCCATCATGTTCCCGACCATCAGGCCGATGCCCCTCGACAGAGCGAGCCCTGCAAGTTCCAGTGCCTCGGTCAAGCCGCCGGTCTTGTCCAGCTTGATATTGATCATCTGGTAGCGTCGCGCTGCCTGCTCGAACTCGCTGACGTTGAGGCAGGACTCGTCCGCGCACAGCGGAACCGGTGACTTGTAATCTTCCAGTGCAGCATCGCCGCCTCGAGGCAATGGCTGTTCGATCATGGACACACCGAGCTCTTTGAACTTCGGGGCAAGATCCACCAGTTGCTGAAAGGACCAGCCCTGGTTTACATCCACGACGATCTCCGCGTCGGGGCGCGCCGCACGAACTGCTGAAATTCGTTCGAGAGGCGTTTCGGCATCCAGCTTGACCTTGATGATGCTGGCGTCGAGAGACTTTGCCGTCCTCGCCATCTCGGCCGGCGTGCCTATACCGATGGTATGCACGCTCCGGACCTGTGCGGGTTGTATGCCGGTCAGGTCCCAGATGCTCTTGTGCTCGAGCTTGGCCTCCAGATCCCAGAGCGCACAATCGATGGCATTGCGGGCGCCACCGGGCGGTAGCAGCGAGCGCAGTTCGGATCGACCCGCCCCCTGTTCCAGTGCGTGCCTCACGGTGGCGACTTGCGCCAGCATGCTTTCGCCGGTTTCACCGAGGTAGTAAATGCCGGCGGCTTCGCCGCTGCCGGCAGCACCGTTCTGGCTGATGACCACGTGCATCAACTGGGCTGTTGCGAACGTATAGCCGGTAATCCGGAACGGTGATTTGAATTCCCAGGGCTCGACTGAGAAGGAGACCTCCCGCTTCAGCGACATCACGAGGCCCAGATCTCACCAAGAGCTCGTCTGAAGTTCTCACCCAGGACCCCTCTGATATCGTTGTCGCTGTAACCGCGACGGACCAGACCTTCCGTCAGGTCATACATCTTTTTCGGGTGATCCATGCCCTCGATATCGATCTTGTCGCGAAAGGCATAACTTCCCTTGTATCCGGCTTTCAGCCATTCGTAGAGGTCCGGCGGCAATGCGTCGTAACCTCTCAAGTCCGAATCGGTGCCGATGCCGGCGTGTTCGATTCCGACGAGCTTCGCAATATGGTCGATGTGATCGATGTAATGCTCGATTGTCGTCGGCTCATCGTCTTTGACGAAGTTGCGCACTGCGGTCACACCCATTTCGCCGCCCTTCGTGGCCATGGCACGGATTGCTTCGTCTGTTTTGCAGCGCGGATGTCCCGGCACCAGCGCGCGGCAATTGGAATGCGTGATTAGCACCGGTTTTGTCGACAACTCGAAGGCATCGAGTGTGGTCTGGTCGCCACAGTGTGAAACATCGACAGCCATGCCGACGTCATTCATTGCGGCCACGATCGACTCGCCGTAGTCGCTGATTCCGAAGTTGAACCATGAGGTCGAACCTGTGCCGATACTGTTCCATTCGTTGTACGCAAGTTGGGAGATCCTTTGCCCGACATTGTAAAAGTGCCGGACGTCCGCCACCGACTCGAAGTGTTCGGAGTCCTGTACCCCGAGTATGATGCCGATCTTGCCGATCTTGCCGATGTTGCGAATGGCATCGAGGTCTGCCGCGGAATCGATGCGCATCAACAGGTCCGGGCTATCGGCGACAGCTCCGTTGCAACCCGCCATGTACATCATCGCATCGAGCGTGTCGTTGATTCCGACTGCCGCTTCGAGAAAGTTCCGACGCGAAATGTTCTTCTTTGCCACCGGCAATATGCCCTGTTTTAGAAGTACCGAAAA
>CAYXKM010000177.1:0-3056 GCA_964465665.1 uncultured Woeseiaceae bacterium | reverse complement strand
AAACGTCATCAGGTCCGGTTTCACGCCGTAGTAATCCGCTCCGAACCAGGCCCCGAGCCGGCCGAACCCACAGATGACTTCGTCGGTAACCAGCAATACTCCATGGTGATCGCAGATCTTCTGGATTTCCGGCCAGTAAGTACTCGGAGGAATAATGACGCCACCGGCCCCCTGGATCGGTTCGGCGACGAAAGCAGCGACCTTTTCGACACCTACCTGGCGTATCTTGCTGTCCAGCTCGCGCGCCACCTGCAGTCCGAACTCCTCCGGTGACAGCTTGCGGTCGCTGCCAAACCAGTACGGTTGCGGTATATGCTCGATGCCGGCGAGCGGCGCACCGCCCTGCCCGTGCATCGCTTTCATGCCACCGAGACTGGCGCCGCCAACGGTCGACCCGTGGTACGCATTCACCCTCGCGATAATCGTCTGCCGGCCAGTCTGACCGAGCAACTGCCAGTACTGCCTGACCATGCGGATGATGGTGTCGATCGCCTCGGAACCGGATCCTGTGTAAAAGACCCGCTTGAACTGCGGCTGCGTTACCTCGCAGAGCATCCGCGACAGCTCGATCGACGGCGGATGAGCACACTGAAAGAAACTGTTGTAATAGGGCAATTCCCGGAGCTGCCTGGCCGCTGCCAAAACCAGTTCCTCACGGCCGTAGCCCGTATTCACGCACCACAGCCCCGACATGCCATCCAGGATTTTGTTGCCATCGACGTCGTAAATGTAGACGCCGTCCGCACGCGCGATGATTCGGCTTTTCTTCCTGCCCAGATCCTTGTGATCGGTAAACGGGTGCAGGTAGTGGTCGCGATCGAGGTCCTGCCACTCGGCACGCGTGCGGCTTTGAATGACCGCCATGATAGGGACTCCTGTTCAGGGACTTCTTGAAATTGGTTGCTGTTCTGAATCCATAGTAGCCAAGCAGGATGACCTCGTCACAGACGCGTCATATGCTGAAACTTCGATGGCAGTATCTGTCGGGATAGAGGATCGTCAGACGTTGAACATCAGCACTTCGCGTTCCCACGGCGTGACGATTTCCTGAAACTCGCGGTATTCCTCCGTCTTCACTGCGCAGTACAGCGTTACAAATTCGTCTCCCAGGGTCTTGCGCATCGCCGAGCTGTGCTCCATCGCCTGTATCGCCGCATGAATGTGCTGATGCAGGCTGAACGGAAGGTCATAGGCACTGCCTGTAATCGGTTCGTTCGGCTCGATTTTCTCGATAATTCCCAGGTAGCCGCAGGCCAGCGTGGCAGCAATAGCCAGGTACGGATTGACGTCGGAACCTGCCAGGCGGTTTTCGACCCGCCGCGACTGCGGCCCGGATGACGGCACGCGCAATCCGACGGTGCGGTTGTCCACAGCCCAGGCCAGGTTCACCGGCGACGCCCAGTAGCTCAGAAAGCGTCGGTACGAATTCACGTATGGAGCAAAAATCAGCAATGCCTCCGGCATGTACTGCTGCAGGCCGCCGATGTAGTGCATAAACAGTTCGCTCGCCTCGCCGTTGTCACGCGAAAAAATATTCTTGCCCTGGCTGTCGATGACGCTCTGGTGAATATGCAACGCGCTGCCCGCCTCTTCCGACATCGGCCGGGCGAGGAATGTCGCGTGCATTTCGTGCTCGATCGCGGCTTCCTTGACGGTGCGCTTGAACAGGAACACCTGGTCTGCCAGCGTAATCGGATCGCCGTGCAGGAAGTTGATCTCGAACTGTGCCGGCCCCATTTCCTGCGACAGGGTGTCGATTCGAATGTCCTGTGCTTCGCAGTACTTGTAAACATCGTTAATGAACGGATCGAAATCGTTCATCGTGTCGATGCTGTATGGCTGGCTCGACGTCTCCGTGCGACCGAGCCGTCCTTCGGGAGGCTCCACTTCAAGGTTCGCATCCGGATGCGGATTGATGAGATAGAACTCGACTTCCGGAGCAACGATCGGCGTCCAGCCTTTTTCCTTGTATTGCTGCATTACATGTCGCAGTACGTGTCTCGGCGACGTTGGAACCGGGGTGCCGTCGCGCTTGTAGCAATCGAAAAACACGGATGCGGCCGGATCCTTCGCCCATGGAACCGGGCGTAAAGTCTTCGGATCCGGAATGAGCAACATATCCCGATCTTCGACGTTGCTCTTGTTGACCACGTAGTCGCCCGAAATCGTCTGCGCGAATATGGCTTCGGGCAATTTCATCTCGCCGGTGCCGAATTTATCGGCCGGCATCAGTTTACCGCGTGCGGCACCGGCCATATCCGGTACGAATGCCTCAACATCCTCAATTCTTCGCTCCTGCAACCAGGATTGAAGTTTTTCCAGTTCACTCACGTTACACCCGTATGTATTGCGATTGTTTGCGATCTGCGACAAGAGAATTGCCGCATCACAAGATCAGCGATTTATTGCGTAATCCCTGCAGGCGTCACCGAACGCCTCGAATATCGCTTTTGAAAAATTGTTCTGCGTGACTTTCCATTCCGGGTGCCATTGCACCGCAAGAGCGAATGACTTCGCTCCGTCAACTTGAAATGCTTCGACCAGTCCGTCGTCTGCGACAGCTTCCACCGTGACGCCCCGTGCCAGCCTCGCAACAGCCTGGGAATGCAGCGAATTGACCATTACGGTCGGCGTGCCTGCCAGTTTTCGCAGCAGTCCGCCGTCCATGAGGCTGACCGGATGCGATGGCCCGTATTGCTTTTCCAGCGAGTCCGCCGGATTTTCTTTGTGACTGTGATATCCCGGAACTTCGTGCACTCGCTGGTGCAGCGTGCCGCCCAGGGCCACGTTCAGTTCCTGGAACCCGCGGCAGATGGCGAACAGCGGCGTACCGCGAGTCAGCGCCTTGTCAATCAACGGCAGCGAAGTTGCGTCGCGTTCCGGGTCATGCAGGGTACCGGGCAGACTCTCTTCACCGTTGTAACGGTGCGGCTCCACGTTGGTCACGCTGCCGGTCAAGAGGATGCCATCGATCCTGTCCAGCACTTTGTCCAGGTCCAGGCCGTCGCCGAGGGCAGGAATGAGGAACGGAATCGCCCCTGCACCATCGCGCAGGG
>CAYXKM010000176.1:0-8776 GCA_964465665.1 uncultured Woeseiaceae bacterium | reverse complement strand
ACTGAAAGTGCTTTACAACCCGCAGGCCTTCTTCACACACGCGGCATTGCTGGATCAGGGTTGCCCCCATTGTCCAATATTCCCCACTGCTGCCTCCCGTAGGAGTCTGGGCCGTGTCTCAGTCCCAGTGTGGCTGGTCGTCCTCTCAGACCAGCTACTGATCGTCGCCTTGGTAGGCCGTTACCCTACCAACTAGCTAATCAGACATAGGCTCATCCAATAGTGCAAGGTCCGAAGATCCCCTGCTTTCCCCCGTAGGGCGTATGCGGTATTAGCTCGAGTTTCCCCGAGTTGTCCCCCGCTACTGGGTAGATTCCTAAGTATTACTCACCCGTCCGCCACTCGTCGCCAAAGAGCAAGCTCTTCGCGTTACCGTTCGACTTGCATGTGTTAGGCATGCCGCCAGCGTTCAATCTGAGCCAGGATCAAACTCTTCAGTTTAAAGCTTTGAGCTTTTAACTTCCGAACGCGATCCCCAAAATTACTAAGAATTGAAGTATTTGGTTCTCACGTTTGATGTAAGCCATGAAGCAAACGTCAACGCGAGCACCCACACAAATTATCTGATTTTATTGTTAAAGAACGATAGAAATCGGGTCGCGGCCCGTTTTCAAGCAGACCCACAATTATACAGGCGACACGGGGCCGAACAAAAGCCCTCGCGTGCCTGTAACTGGTTCTTTGGGAGTCCGGCTCAAGGGCACCGTCCCTTGAGCGAGCGGGGCATTATAGCGACCAAATCCTTCGGGTCAACATCTAAATGCCGGTGCCCTTGATCCTTGCCGGGTGCGGGTTCTGCAGCCCAGTGGAGCTGCAACCGGTTATCGATTCCCGATGGCTTTTCTGCCGAAAAAACCGCTGATCCTCAACGGCCCAAGCCGTGAATCGCCCTCCGTCACCGATTCGGAGATTATCGTCCCGGACCCTTCCGGACTGACCCTTTATGCGCGGAATGCGCTGGTCTGGTGCTTCTGGCCCCGGTTCCTGCACATAGAGCCCGCCTGTCCTGCCACCGCAAAGCGCGGCTGTATTACGCGAGCACGACTTTGGCGAACTTTCTTTTTCCAACCTGATAGACATGCGCGGTGCCGGCATAGATTTCCAGTCCACGATCGTTGACCCGCACGCCGTCCAGCCGTACGGCACCCTGCTCAATCATTCGAAACGCCTCCGAGTTGCTGCGCACCAGGCCGGCTTCTTTCAACAAACTGGCAATTCCGATTTTGCCACCTATCGACGTCACCCGTACCTCAGAAATCTCGTCTGGCATGGCGCCCTGTTGAAAACGGGCGATGAATTCCGACCTTTCCCTTTCCGCCGTTGCTCTGTCATGAAATCTCGCAACGATCTCCTCGGCCAGCTCGAACTTGACGTCTCGCGGATTTCTGCCGTCAGACACTTCGGTCCCGAGCCTGACGATTTCATCAAGCGGGCGAAAACTCAGCAGCTCAAAATAACGCCACATCAGATCATCGGAAATCGACATGATTTTGCCGAACATTTCGCCGGGCGGCTCCGTGATCCCGATGTAATTGCCGAGTGATTTCGACATTTTGTTCACACCGTCAAGACCAACGAGCAACGGCATAGTCATTACAATCTGCGGATCTATGCCGGTGTTCTGCTGCAACTGCCGGCCGACAAGCAAATTGAATTTCTGGTCGGTCCCGCCAAGCTCGACATCAGCTTTTAGCGCTATGGAGTCATAGCCTTGCACGAGCGGGTAAAGAAACTCATGAATCGATATGGGTTGGCCGCCCGCGTATCTCCTGCTGAAATCATCGCGTTCCAGCATCCTCGCTACCGTGTGCTGTGCGGCCAGGCGGATCAGGCCTGCAGCATCCATACTCGACATCCAGGTCGAATTGAATTCGACACGCGTACGCGCAGGGTCAAGAATTTTGAAAATCTGCTCCTCATAGGTCCTCGCATTTTGCTCCACCTCCTCCCGACTCAATGGAGGCCGTGTCGAGTTCTTGCCGCTCGGATCACCGATCATCCCCGTAAAGTCGCCTATCAGGAACACGACGTCGTGACCGAACTCCTGAAACTGTCGCATCTTGTTGATCAGCACCGTGTGCCCAAGATGCAGGTCCGGAGCTGTGGGATCGAAACCAGCCTTTACCACCAGAGGGCGGCCTTTCTGCAATTTGGGTTTCAGGCCTTCCGCCGGCAGGATCTCATCTGTGCCGCGGGTCAGTTCTTTCAATTGATCATCAATGCCCTTCATGGGTGCTCACCGTAACGGTTCGGGCCGGCCGCGCGGGCCTGTCGCATACTCTCAACGGTTCACAGGTCAAAATCGAGCAGTGCATATTCAGTCCTTATTGCGCATTCGGCAACTTTCTTTAAGATCATGAGTTATAACACTTTTCTTTGACGAACCATCAATGCCGCTGTACAGTAAGCGCTTCGAGCGATACGCAGGAGTCTGACTTGAACCGCGCGGTCAGCCCACTACTTCACGACTACAAACCGACCAACAACACCAGTATCAAGAAGTTCAGACCGTTGCAGTGGTTTGCTGTCGGGCTGGGCATACCGTTGCTGGGATTAGCGCTTGTATTGGCGGTCAGAAATACACCGGCGGACGATCCCGAAAAAGTAGCGTCGGGTCAATCCGACACTGGTGCCGAAATGCATGCTGTTGGCACGAGTACAGTGCCCGAGCCAGTACAGTTTTTGATCGACAATCACGAATTGCCTGACTCAGATCACGCGTTTCACCCGCCGCTTTTCCCGGCACCCCCAACGTACGAGTCGATCCGGCTCACGATCCGCTCCGGAGACACCCTTGATCAGCTGTTTCGCAAGAATAAGCTGGACCTCGGTCATCTTGCCCAGATAGCCATACTCCCGGAGGCGGGTCCACGCCTGCGCATTTTGCGGCCCGGTGACGAACTCGAGATCATGCATGACAATGGCAAGCTCGTCAGTTTGCATCGTAAACTGGATCTGACCAGCGACCTGGTCGTCAGCAAAGATGAAGAAGGCTTTTCTGCCCAGATTGTAAACCGTCCGATCGAGCTCCAGCGTCGCCGGGCCTACGGGCGGATCAACACCTCACTCTTCGAGAGCGCCAATTCCGCGGGTTTGTCGGATAAACTGATCATGCATCTCGCCGGCATATTTGCGTGGGATGTTGATTTTGTCCTCGATATACGGACGGGTGATGACTATTACATACTTTTCGAAGAAGTTTACCAGGACGGCAAGTATGTAACCGATGGCGATATAGTCGCGGCGGAGTTCAACAACAATGGTCGAACGTTTCGCGCAATCCGCTTCGTTGACCAGAGCGGGCGGTCTGACTACTACACGCCCGACGGACGCAGTGTTCGAAAAGCATTCATTCGTGCACCGGTCGATTTCAGCAGAATAAGTTCAAGTTTCAATCCGCGCCGGCGTCACCCGGTGTTGAATACGATTCGTGCGCACAAGGGCGTCGACTACGCTGCACCGGCGGGAACACCAATCAAGGCGGCTGGCGACGGAAAAGTTGTTTTTCGCGGACTGAATGGCGGCTATGGAAATGCCGTTATCCTGCAGCATGGCGGAAACATAACAACGCTGTATGCGCATATGTCGAGATTCTCGACTTCAGCCAGGATCGGTCAGCGCGTCAAGCAAGGGGACGTGATTGGTTACGTCGGCAGGACAGGCCTCGCGACGGCTGCGCATTTGCACTATGAGTACAGGCTTAATGGCGTACACCGCAATCCCAGGACCGTTGAATTGCCGCAGGCAGACCCGATCAAGGAAGAATATCGC
The DNA here is from genome assembly GCA_964465665.1 of uncultured Woeseiaceae bacterium. Taxonomy (GTDB): domain Bacteria; phylum Pseudomonadota; class Gammaproteobacteria; order Steroidobacterales; family Woeseiaceae; genus JAKEGN01. Next base: position 5,005 of record CAYXKM010000176.1, on the reverse strand, counting down.
GACGATTTTCTCGCGGCTGTCGAGCCGATACTTGACGACCTGCTGCAATACAAGAGCACTCAAATCGCGTCCGCTGCACTTTAGCCCGGCCGGATGACACACGCCGACCCACTTTACCTCGGCCTGATGTCCGGTACGAGCATGGATGGCATCGATGTCGCCGTGGTCCGCTTCGGCGATCACAAGTGTGAGGTCGTTGCGGCGGCGTGTGTAACTTACCCGGATTCGATTCGCAATGACCTGCGGTCCCTCAGACAGGGAACCGGGACATGCACGATCGACATGATCGGCCAGCTCGATCGAATGGTCGGCGAATGTTTCGCTGACGCAGCCGTGGAAATCCTGTCGCAAAACCGAATCAATCCAGCGAATATCGCTGCGATCGGCAGCCACGGTCAGACGCTTCGACACCAGCCCGAGGCAGTGCCGCCTTACACCATGCAAATCGGTGATCCCAGTATCATTGCGGCACGAACAGGCATTCCGGTTGTCGCCGATTTTCGACGCGGCGACATGGCCGTGGGCGGACAAGGCGCCCCGCTTGCGCCGGCGTTTCATGAATGGCTGTTGCGACACGACAGTATCGACCGGGTGGCACTAAACATCGGTGGCATCGCCAATATCACGACTTTGCCATCGCGTGGACCTGTAACCGGATTCGACACCGGACCGGGCAATACCTTGCTTGATGCCTGGGCCAGGCAGCAGCTGGACAGGGACTTCGATTTCGAAGGGAGCTGGGCGGCCGGTGGGGCGGTGTCGCAGAAACTGCTGGACGCAATGATGCGGGATCCGTACCTGGCAGAACCACCGCCGAAGAGCACCGGCTTCGAGCATTTCAATCTGGAGTGGCTCGAGACGATGATCGCAGCAAGTCTGGCCCTCCCGGCGGCTCAGGACGTGCAGGCAACTCTCGCCGAGCTGACCTGCCGGAGCATCGCCGACGCCATCACTGCACATGCTTCGGGAACAGCGGAAGTGTTTGTCTGTGGTGGCGGATTTCACAATAATGACTTGATGCGGCGCCTGCGCGGGCGCCTTCGGGGCGTTAGCATTCAGTCGACCTCGGTGTATGGTCTCGACCCTGACTGGGTTGAAGCCGCCGCGTTTGCATGGCTCGCCAAACGCAGGATTGCCGGCGAACCCGGCAATTTACCCTCTGTGACCGGCGCTGAGAGGCGAGCGCTCCTGGGTGCCATCTTTGCGGTCTGACGTCAATCAGTCTGACGCCTGCGGATTGCTATAATCCGCAGCCCTCCCATGCAGGATCCATAGTGGACAGCGCAACGACACGGCCAGCGTACCGATACATCAATCGGGAACTCAGTCTTCTCGAGTTCAACCGGCGCGTACTCGCGCAGGCGGCTGATGTCACGTTGCCGATCCTCGAAAGGCTACGATTCCTTTGCATCTCCTGCACGAATCTCGACGAATTCTTTGAAGTTCGCGTTGCCTCATTCAAACAGCTCCTCGAGATAGATGCGCCGGCGCAGGGCCCCGACGAGATGACTCCGGCCCAGATTCTTGCCGAGGTGCGCAAGAAAACACTGGCGTTGATTCAGCGCCAGTACCAGCTGTTGAACGATGAAATCCTCCCGGCGCTTGCGAACGAACGGATCTACTTTCCGCAGCGACACAAATGGAACAGGGAACAGAAACAGTGGTTGAGGCACTTCTTTCTGAATGAGATTGTTCCGGTCCTGACGCCACTTACACTGGACCCGTCGCGGCCGTTCCCGCGGACCCTTAACAAGAGCCTCAATTTCATCGTCAGACTCAAGGGCACGGATGCTTTCGGTCGCGAGCGCGACAGGGCGATTGTCCAGGCGCCGCGCTCTCTTCCTCGAGTCATACTTCTGCCCGATGAGTTCAGCAGCAAAAGTGCCGCCAATTTTGTGTTCCTTTCGTCGATAATTCACGAGCATGTGGATGAGCTTTTCCCAGGCATGACCGTCGATGGTTGCTATCAGTTTCGTGCGACACGAAACAGCAATCTTTATGTAGACGACGAGGAAGTGCAGGACCTGGTCCGTTCTCTGGAAGGTCAGCTTGCGGCCAGTCGCTACGGTGCCGCCGTGCGGCTTGAAATCAGCGACGACTGCCCGGACGACCTGTGCGATTTTCTGCTGGAGCATTTTGCCCTGACCAGGAATGATCTTTTTGCAGTGAACGGGCCGGTAAATCTGAATCGGCTTGCTGCCGTTTGTGACATGGCGGGTCGGCCGGACCTTTGTTTTGCGCCGTTCAGCCCGGGCTTGCCGAAAGCACTGAAATCAGAGGACGACATCTTCACTATTCTCAGCAGGAACAACGTGCTGCTGCATCATCCGTATCAGTCGTTTATACCGGTGGTCGACTTTATCGCAACCGCAGCTGCAGATTCGCAGGTACTGGCAGTAAAGCAGACCCTGTATAGAACTGGCGCTGATTCACCCATCGTGAATCATCTTGTAAAAGCGGCACGTGCCGGCAAGGAAGTAACGGTCATCGTCGAACTGATGGCAAGATTCGACGAAGCAGCAAATATTCTGCTGGCGAACCGGCTTCAGGAAGCCGGTGCACACGTTGTCTATGGCCTGGTTGGATTCAAGGCTCACGCCAAGATGTCCATGATTGTTCGCCGGGAACAGGGTGCCATAAAGAGATACGTCCATCTGGGCACTGGCAATTATCACCCGGGCACCGCGCGCCTTTATACCGACTACGGTTACATGAGCAGCAGCCGCAAACTCGGCGAGGATGTGCACAAGGTTTTTTTGCAACTCACCAGCATGACGGCGGCAGAGAATCTGGACAGGCTCCTCACGGCTCCGTTTTCACTGTTCAATGCACTGAAGGCAAAGATTGAACGTGAAATTGCGCATGCCGAGGCGGGTAACGAGGCTCACATCATCGCCAAGATCAATGCGCTGATCGAACCACAGATCATTGACACCCTTTATCGCGCGTCAGCGGCCGGGGTGAAGATCGACCTTATCGTTCGCGGCATGTGCTCGCTTCGACCCGGCGTTTCCGGTCTTTCCGAGAATATCAGCGTCCGATCCATCGTCGGACGATTCCTTGAACATTCCCGCATCTACTACTTCAGCAACGGCGGCAAGGAAGAGTATTTCTGTTCGAGCGCCGATTGGATGGAACGAAATTTCTTCCATCGAACGGAAGTGTGCTTCCCGATCCGCCAGCGCCCGCTCAAAGACAGGCTCAAAGCCGACCTGGAACTATTCCTCGCGGACAACAGCCAGGCCTGGAAACTGTTGCCTGATGGCAGCTATGAAAAAATCACACCTGGCGATCAACCGGTAGTATCGGCACAGGTTGCCTTCCTGCAGCACCTCGCTACAGGGAATCAATGAGCGTGCAACCGCACATTCACGGTCGCGAGATATGCCTGTTCCCTCTCCAGATCTGCGACGGTCAACGGATTTGACGCCAGCCACTCTGCGGAAAAATACAAGTCGAGGCCATTGTCTTCCACCACGAGCTTGATGTCGGGCAATGGTTTGGAGCTGCGACTCCTGTTCAACAGCACAGCAATGCGCAGCAATATCATGAGTCGAATTGCAGGTTGGTGCCAGGCCTTCGGCAACGCCTGACAGCGATCCAGACTGATGACCTGACGCTGATTGGCGATCAGAAATGCGAGAAATTTCTGCTCTGCCCGCGGAAATCCGGGCATGTCTGCATTCTCGACGATATAAGCGCCGTGGCGCTGGAAGCCACTGTGCGAGATATCCAGGCCGATTTCGTGCAAGGCGGCAGACCAGCCAAGGATATCGGACGCTAGAGAGGAGGTGAGCTGCCAGTCGTTTCTGCACTGCATAAGCAGCATTGCCGCCGTTTCACCAACCCGCTGCGCCTGATTGATATCCACATTGAAGCGCCGAGCCATCGCGCGCACGCTCCTTTCCCGCGCATCCTCGTGCTGCAAACGCCCCAGGTAATCGTAAAGCAGCCCTTCGCGCAATGCCCCGTCCGAAACGCGGAGCTTGGTTATACGAAGTCCTCGCAACAATTCCGCAAGTATCGCCAGCCCGCCTGGCCACACCTGTGCGCGTCGATCCGGCAGACCCGGCAGTACGATTTCGTCCACATGCTGGAATTGCAGTACGCGTTCGATAAGTTCCTCTACAGCTTCCAGTGTCAGGTCGTGCGATTCGATGATTTTTAGCTCGCGTGCAACCGCTTCTGTTGCAATGACGGTGCCGGATGTGCCGATGGCCTCAGCGTCAGTGCGATTTCTGAAGTAGGCTTTGACGGGTCGCAATTTCAGACGTACCGCAAGTCGCGCCTTTTCAAACGAACTGCGATTGATCCGACCCTCCCTGAAATAGGTCTCAGTCATCACAACACAGCCCATGTGCAGACTTTCCAGCGCTTTCGGCTCAGTGCCCTCGCCCAGTATCAGTTCGGTGCTGCCGCCACCGATATCGAGCACCAGTCGTGCGCCATCGCACGGCGGCAGACTGTGACACACACCCGTATAGATCAACCGCGCTTCCTCACGACCTGAAATGACTTCGATGGGGTGGCCGAGGGCACTTTCGGCTTCTTCTCGAAAGGCTTCTCCGTCGCGAGCGCGTCGCAGGGTGCTGGTCCCCGCTGCCCTCACCCGGGAGGCATGCATGTCTCGGAGGCGTTCGCCAAATCTCGACAGGCATTCGAGCGCGCGTTGGCGGGCAAGCGGGCTCAGGCTGCCGTTTCGGGTAAGCCCCTCGGACAAGCGTACGGTTTCGCGCAGCCGGTCGATGATAGTGAGCTGTCCGAAGCGCAACGCGCCGACAATCATGTGAAAACTGTTGGATCCGAGATCGACCGCCGCGATGACCTCAGGAATCGTTCCGCTGTCTGCCTCTGCGATCGCGGACTCGAGCGGCGCGGCGTTAATGGTGCTTACTCCGCCGCTTAAGCCTGCGCCTTGTGATGCTCAGACAGTAAATGACGACCCGCAACCGCAGGTTGTAGCTGCATTCGGATTGCGTATGACGAACTGGGCACCCTGCAGGTC
>CAYXKM010000175.1:0-9178 GCA_964465665.1 uncultured Woeseiaceae bacterium | reverse complement strand
GATTCTCTTTCATGAGGAAAGTCAGCAGCTCGCCCCAGTCACGGTATTTCGGAGCGGCAACTTTCGGAATTTTCTGGTGGCTCAGCGATTCCGTGTAGTTCGATCCGCGAATCTCGCGCCCGCGCACTTCGTAGGTGTACTCCTCGGACTGTACCGCCTGTTTGCGTGCGGGCCAGTTTTTCAGCAGCAACAATCCCTCACTGCCGAGATCGTCCATTGCCGCCTGGTAGCGCTGTCGCAGGACCATCAGGGACCTGTCGGTTGCGTCGGTCAGCACTGCTGCTTTGAAGCTCTCGAATTCCGCCGGCAATTGCGGGTCGTCCAGTGCCCGCAGCGCCTCGTAACAGTGCTGCATGCGGCTCGCGGTTTCCGCAAGACTCGCCACCGAAAAATTGACGGCTCGGCCCTGCTCGCTGATTTCCGCCAGGTAACGAATGCGGTTGCCCGGGATGACCGCCATTGCCCGCGGTTCCTTAACCGATACATCGATGTCCGGTATCCATTCCCCGGCGGGATAGCCCAGTTTCTTCGCCACTCGCTGGCATAACTGAAAGAACATCCAGCTCACGCCCGGGTCGTTGAACTGACTGGCGATGGTCGGGTAGACGGGAATGTCTTCATCTTTGGTCTTGAAACGCACGTGATTGCGCTTCCATTGCTTGCGAATATCGCGAAGCGCGTCCTCCGCTCCGCGCTTGTCATACTTGTTCAGCACGATAAGGTCGGCGAAATCGAGCATGTCGATTTTCTCGAGCTGGCTCGCTGCTCCGTAGTCGCTGGTCATGACGTAGACCGAGAAATCGACCATGTCGACGATTTCGCTGTCGCTTTGGCCGATACCCGCCGTTTCCACCAGAATCAGGTCGTATCCGAGGGATTTCAGGAAAAGGATCTGGTCCGAGAGCATTTCGCTGGTTGCAAGATGCTGGCGTCGCGTCGCGATGGATCGCATGTAGATCCGGTCCGAGCGCAGCGAATTCATGCGTATGCGATCGCCAAGCAGGGCGCCGCCCGTGCGGCGTCGCGTCGGATCGACAGCAAGCACCGCAATTCGCTTCTGCGGAAATGAAGCGAGGAAGCGGTTCAGGATCTCGTCCGTGACACTGCTTTTGCCGGCGCCGCCGGTGCCCGTGATTCCGACCACCGGCGACTTGCCGGTCCGGACCTGCCATGACTTCCGGAGGCTCGCGAGTTTGGTCTCGCTGAATGCGCCCTCCTCGATCGCCGACATCGTGGCGGCAATCTCGATATTTTTCTGCGGCGTTGTGACATTGGGCAAACGTGTTGCCACGCGGTCCTTTTCGGTGCGCTTGACCAGGTCGCCGATCATCTCGTCGAGCCCCATGGACATGCCGTCGTGCGGGTGATAGATGCGTTCGATCCCGTACTCCATCAATACCCGGATTTCCTCCGGGGTGATGGTGCCACCACCGCCGCCGAACACTTTGATGTGCGGTGCACCGAGTTCCCGCAGCCGATCGATCATGTAGCGGAAAAATTCGTTGTGCCCGCCCTGGTAGGAGCTGACGGCAATGCCGTCGGCATCTTCCTGGATCGCGGCCTGCACGATGTCCTCGACACTGCGGTTATGCCCGAGATGTATGACCTCGGCGCCTTTTGCCTGGATCAGTCGGCGCATGATGTTGATGGCCGCGTCGTGGCCATCGAAAAGGGAGGCTGCCGTCACGAATCGTAGCGGCGGATTGTCGATCTTGCCGGTAATGCCCGGCAGGTCACTGGCTGCGGTGCTCATTGACGTCACCCTCGACGTGTATTGCGCCGAAAAAATCCCGCCTGTCGAGATTTTTCCTGATAAAAATCAGATATTTATTAGATTGCAAAAATTCTAATCAAGATTAAAATAATGCAGCGGAAAGCGGAAAACAAGAGCCCGCGCAGGAGTACGACATGGCCATTGCAGCCGACGCACCACGATTTCAGTATCAACGTGACCGGATTTTGCGCGCGGCGGCGGCCTGCTTCAACCAGAAGGGTTACAGCGGCACGTCGCTGAAGGACGTGGCACTTCGGCTTGGCCTGACGGATGCGGCGCTCTATTACTATGTCAGGAACAAGGAAGAACTGGTTTACCAGTGTTATCTCCGGGCTGCCGACCTTGGCCGTCGCGCTTTGGACCAGGCACGGGACTCCGAAGGCACCGGCTTCGAGCAGGCGTTCCTGTACATACGCAACCACGTCGAAATCATGGTCGGCGACGCCGGACCGGTCGCCATCATGAGCGAAGTGCCCTCACTCAAAGCCGCGCACCGCAACGACATCCTCTCGATATCGCGCCGGCATAGCCGCGGTTTCGAGGAGATCCTGTCGAGCGGCATCCGCGACGGCAGCATTGCCGATTGCGACGTGCGCATGACCGGCAACGCAGTCATGGGCGCGATAAACTGGATTCCGAAGTGGTTCCGCGGGGATGCAGCCGTGGCCGTCCAGGTGCTGGAGACCTTCCCGGCTGTCCTGACACGAGGGCTCAGGCCGGCATCAGGGTAGTTCGAGCGACGCAATCACCTTTTTCATGTCGTTTTCGAGCTCTCGAACCACGGCATCGTCGCTGCCCTGTTCAATGTCGATGATATCGACATTGGTCCTCAGATACGCGAGGCGGGTCTGCAGCCGTTCCTGCACCGCTTCGTAGAAGCGTGCACTCGCAGCGCCACTCCCCGACAGGTCAATCACGGTTAACGGCCCCGACGGGGCGCCACCCGGAATACGGGAACCGGTGCGACTTCTCAATACTTCGATGTCATCGCGAATCAGGTCCACCAGAATCCTGTTGTCGCCCATCTTTTTCCACAGCTCGGCAAATATGAGGCTCGACTCCGCAATCTCCGCCGTTGTCAGATTCGACAACAGCGCATCACGGGCCTGCACGAACGCCGGCGTATCGCGTTCAGCGGCCAGCCGGTACCAGGCCAAGGCCCGTGCGTTGCTTCGAGGCACACCCTGACCGTTAAGGTGCATGTAGCCGATCGTGTATTGCGCATACTTGTCGCCCCGTGGCGCCAGATCCTGCTCGAAGATCAACAGGGCGCGAGTGTATTCGCCTTGCTCGTAGAGTTGCTCGACCCGCTCCTGGGTACGCATGGTGCGTTCATCGAGCGGGGCACCGGGAAACTGCTTATAGGTTTCGCCAGCCGCCGCGAGGCAACTGGCAATAGAGAGCAACACAGCCAGAAATGGTGTTCGGATGTTCAAATTTGTCTCAACCGTCAATAAACAGCATCACGGAGTCCCGGCAATCTCTGCGGATTACTCGGTACTCACCTGTTTAAGAGTCACCCGGACCGGAACAAGTTCCGTGCCGGCAATGGCGATTTTACAACCCGGATATACCGATTTCACGTATCCGGATCACGGTATGCGGCTTTCCTGCCGCCCAGGTTCGCGCTGACCGCCTCCTGTTGATTGTGCGACCCCATCAAGCCCGACTGCAGCCGCGCTTCGGTTTCCAGAGCCTCGGCCGCCGGCTGCCACCACGCTTTCGAGGTCAGCTGTTTGATAGCGCGAATGGCGTGCGGCGATTTCGCCGCAATTTCAGCTGCAAGTTCACAGGCGGACTCGAACGGCTTTTCTCTGACAGCGGTTACCATACCGAGTTGCTGCGCTTCGAGACCGCTGACTATACGGCCGGTGTACGCCAGTTCACGCACCCGATCGACCGGCATGACGTCGCGCAAGGTGACCGAGATCGCCATGTCCGGCACCAGGCCCCACTTGATTTCCATGATCGAGAGTCTTGCATCGGCATGTGCATGGCGGACATCGGCACCGGCCGCAATCTGTAGTCCGGCGCCAAAGCAGTAACCCTCGATCGCTGCGATTACAGGCACCGGCAGCTCGTGCCATACGTAGGCGGCGCGCTGGTAATAATTGGCTGGCGATGGTGCTTGCGGCCGCATGCGTTCCAGGCTTGCGGCGCCGGTATCCGAACCCTGGAAAGCATTGATATCGATGCCTGCGCAGAAGTTTCCACCGGCACCGTGCAGCACTACCGCCCTGACCGCGGTGTTTGCGGAGATGCGTTCACCGGCACTCGTCAATGCCTCGAACATGCCGGCATCGACGGCATTCTTTTTGTCCGGCCGGTTCAGGGTCACTATCGCGATGTGACCGTCGATGGCAAGTCTTACACGTTCACTCATGAGCGCCTCCAGATCCCCTGCAGCTCAGGCGGCCAGCGTGCATTTGCCGTTGTTGATGACCACGACTTTGCGCTCCCTGACGATACAACGAAACGACACCACGTTCCGGTCCTGCCACATTTCGGTCGTCAGGACATCGCCGGGGTAGACCGGTGCGGAAAAGCGCACGTCAAACCCGTTGACCAGCGTAAAGTCATAATCGCAGATCGTCTTCAATATTGCGCGGCAAGCGATACCGGCGGTGCAGCGGCCGTGCATGATCGGTTCGCGAAAGCCGGCATGACTCGCAAGGACCGGATCCGAATGCAATGGGTTGAGATCGCCGGACAAGCGAAACAGCAACGCCTGGTCGCGGCGCGTCGCAATATCGCAACTGAGGTCAGGCTCGCGCTTCGGCAGGCGATGCGGCAACGGACCTGCGCCGGGCGGGCCACCGAATCCCCCGTCGCCGCGTGCGATCAGTGTACTGCTCATCGTGAAAAGGACCGTGTCGTCCTTCGCCATTCGGACCTCGGCTTCTACGAGGATTTTCGCACCACGGGTCGTGCCCTTGTCATAGACCGCAACGACGCGTCGATTGGCCAGCAGTTCTGCCGCCGGCGGCAACGGGCGATAGAGCTCGAGACGCTGCTCGCCGTGCAAAACTTGCGCGTAATCCCAACCGCATCCGTCGAGGAACGTGTGTGGCAATAACATGCTGGCCATGGTCGGAACCGTGCGCAAGCCGTTGCCTTCATATACATAGGGCAGCTCCTTGCGATCCAGGGGGTTTGCGCCGAAGCCGATGCCGAGTGCGTACAACATCGAATCCCGATGCGTATAACCGCAAGGCAGGTCGTACATGCGGGTTGCCAGAAGTTTGTCGTAATCGATCGGCATGCTGTTTTGGCGCAGAGCGGACGCTGCAAGGGTGCCTGGGCAAATGCTAAAGTGTGCGGAGTGTAGGGTGGTACCGCGGCAGCGGCAAGCTGTAATAGGATTGGCAGCATGACAGCCACTTCAACTCCCGTGTACCGTGCCGCGCATGTATCGGAGGCGTTGGCGATTGCCGCGGCATCCCGGCTGCACGTGGAATACGGACTCCGTTGGCGATGGACGCCCGCGAGAGTGCGCCAGGAAATCCGCGATCCCGATACGATGGTCCTGGTGGCAACCGTCCACGGTGACCTGGCCGGGTTTGCCATCATGCACTTCGGCGATGACCGGGCGCACTTGCAGTTGCTGGCCGTGTTGCCGCACCACCGGCGTAACGGCATAGGCACAGCGCTGCTGAGATGGCTCGAGAAATCCTGCACTACGGCAGGCGTTCAGAACATACGGCTGGAAGTTCGCAGTGCGAATCACGCGGCACGGGAATTCTATGCGCACGCGGGATACCGCTACCTCGGCCAGATCGGCGGCTACTATGACGGCGTCGAAGCCGCTTCGGTCATGACACGCGAACTGTATCCGGCTTCGCAACTGCACAGAGATCCGCCACGCGGTCACTGACGACCGGCTTTTCTCGCATAGGTCCAGCCGAGGTCGGCCAGCGGCGCGACGGCCCTGGCGGTCTTTTCCGCGTGCTCGCTTGCCGCCGTGCCGTCGCGTACACGGCCGGCGATTCCCTGCAGTATCGCCGCGATGCGAAAGAAGTTGTAGGCCGCGTAGAAATCGCGGTTCGGAATGCCACCCGTGCGACCTGTGCGCTCGCAATAGAGCGCGACATATTCTTCTTCCGTCGGGATTCCCAATGCGTTGAGGTCCGCATCCTTGAGACCCGACGAACCGATACCGAAATCCGGCATCTGCCAGGCCATCAGGTGATAGGTAAAGTCGCCCAGCGGATGCCCGATGGTCGACAATTCCCAGTCGAGCACTGCGATCACACGGGGTTCGGTCGGGTGCAATATCATGTTGTCGAGCCGATAGTCACCGTGCACGATGCTCGATGAGTCGTCCTCTGGAATATTTCCCGGCAGCCATTCCATCAGCGCATTCATCGCCTTGATGCTCGTGGTCTCGGACGCCACGTACTGCTTCGACCACCGCGAAATCTGCCTGGCAAAGTAGTTTCCGGGCTTGCCGAAATCGGCAAGCCCGATTTTCCCGACATCCAGGTTGTGCAGGTCGGCAAGGATACGATTGACGTGATCGTAGATCGCATGCCGCTCCGCGGGCGCCAGTCGGGGCAGATCGAGATCCCAGAAAACCCTGCCTTGCACGTAGTCCATCAGGTAGAACATCGTGCCGGCGACGCTGTCGTCCGTGCACAGAACCAGTGGTTTCGGCACCGGGAATCCGACCTCGTGCAACGCGCTCAGCACGCGGAATTCGCGATCGACGGCATGCGCCGATTTCAGCAGCTGGCCCGGCGGTTTCCGACGCATCACGTAGCCGCCGGACGGGCTTTGCAGCAGGTAAGTCGGGTTCGACTGTCCGCCCTTGAACTGGCGCACCGTCAGCGGCCCGGAAAAATCCCGGACGTAGTCCTGCAGGTAAGCCTGCAGGCGTTGCAGATCCAGTTCATGTCCATGGCGAATCTCGCCGCTGCCGGAAAACTGCTCCTGCCGGCCGCTCATCGGTCGCTACCGCGGCCTCGGCTCAACGAAGAAATCGGGAAACAGAGTCGCACTCGGATCCACGGCGTAACGCGACAGGTCGGTTACGCCGGCGCTTTCCAGTACTTCGTCGTCGACACAGAAATTGCCGGTGAACTCCCGCGCGGGCCGCGTCAGGATGATGTGCGCCGCGTCTCCCATGATCTCGGGTTTGCGCGAGCAACGAACCATCTGCTCGCCTCCGAGGAGATTTCGCACCGCGGCGGTGGCAATTGTCGACCGCGGCCACAATGCATTTACGGCAATGCCCTGCTTTCGAAATTCGCCCGCCATGCCGAGCACGCACATGCTCATGCCGAACTTTGCCATGCTGTAAGCAACGTGCGGCGCAAACCATTTCTCGTCCATGTTCAACGGCGGTGACAGGTTCAGGATATGCGGATTGTCGGATTTCAGCAGATGCGGAATGCAGGTCCTGGATACCAGGAACGTGCCGCGGGTGTTGATCTGGTGCATGAGGTCGTAACGCGACATCGCGGTCTGCAGTGTCGGCGTCAGCGAAATCGCACTCGCATTGTTGACGCAGATGTCGATGCCGCCGAATTTTTCGACGCCCGCCTCGACCGCGGCTTCCACCTGCTTTTCATCGCGGATATCGCAAACGACGGGTAATGCTTTGCCGCCGGCGGCTTCGACCTCCTCGGCCGAGGTGTAGATCGTGCCTGGCAATTTCGGGTGGGGCTCCGCAGTCTTGGCGGCGATTATGACATTCGCGCCGTCCTGCGCCGCACGTTTGGCGATAGCGAGGCCGATGCCACGACTGCCGCCGGATATAAAGAGTGTTTTGCCTTTCAGACTCGCCACGATTGGCTCCCGGCTGCAATAACCGTGGCATCTTAACCCGAATCTGCGGGCGCTCGTGGCACCGGCGTACTACATGCGGAAGATGCCGTAAGGCGTCTCTCCATCGCGCGGACGGTTCATCGACGCCGAGATGGCCTGTCCGAGAACCTTGCGCGTATCGACCGGGTCGATCACGCCGTCATCCCACAGCCGCGCACTGGCATAGTACGGGTGCCCCTGGGTTTCGTACTGGTCCTGTATTTCCTTCTCGAACTTCGCTTTGTCCTTGTCCGCCCAGGTCTCGCCTTTCGCCGCCAGGCCGTCCTGGCGGACCGACGACAGAACCAGCGCCGCCTGTTCGCCGCCCATGACCGATATGCGCGCATTCGGCCACATCCACAGCATTCTCGGGCCGTAAGCCCGGCCGCACATCGCATAGTTCCCGGCGCCGAAAGAGCCGCCGACGATGACCGTGAATTTTGGCACCGAGGCAGTGGCCACCGCATTGACCATTTTTGCGCCGTCCTTCGCAATACCGCCGTGCTCGTACTTCTTGCCGACCATAAAACCGGTGATGTTCTGCAGGAAGACGAGCGGAATGCCGCGTCGGTTGCACAACTGGATGAAGTGCGCGCCTTTCTGTGCCGATTCCGAAAACAGGATGCCGTTGTTCGCGAGGATTCCCACAGGGTAACCGTACAAATGGGCAAAACCGCAGACGAGTGTCGGCCCGTACAACGCCTTGAACTCCTGGAATTCTGATGCGTCGACGATTCTTGCGATGACCTCACGTATGTCGTAAGTAAAACGAAAATCACGCGAGACGATGCCGTACATTTCATCGGCCGGATATTGCGGTTCCCTGACCTCGCGCAGCTTGAGCGGAATGTTCTTCCGCCAGTTCAGGTTGGAGACGATCTCGCGGACCTTTTCCAGTGCTTCGGTATCGTTCCCGGCCAGGTAATCGGTGACGCCCGAGATTCGCGAGTGCACATCGCCGCCGCCAAGCGTCTCCGCATCGACCACTTCGCCGGTGGCCGCGCGGACCAGTGGCGGGCCACCTAGAAAAATCGTGCCCTGGTTCCTGACGATGATCGCTTCGTCGCACATGGCGGGCACGTAAGCGCCGCCAGCAGTGCAGGAGCCGAGTACCGCCGCAATCTGCGGCAGGCCGAGCGCCGACATGCGGGCCTGGTTGTAGAAAATCCGGCCGAAGTGATCGCGATCCGGAAACACTTCATCCTGCATGGGCAGGAAAGCGCCGCCGGAATCGACCAGGTAAATGCAGGGCAGGCCGTTCTGTTCCGCGATTTCCTGCGCGCGCAGGTGTTTGCGTACGGTCAGCGGGTAATACGTCCCGCCTTTGACCGTCGCGTCGTTCGCGACGATGATGCAGTCGGTATCGTTGACCTGGCCGATGCCGGCAATGATGCCCGCTGCCGGTACCTCGTTGTCGTACAGTCCGTAAGCAGCGAGCTGAGCTATTTCCAGAAACGGTGCGCCGCGATCGACGACCGTCCGGATCCGGTCCCTCGGCAACAGTTTGCCGCGCGCCAGGTGTTTTTCCCGCGCGCGGGCATTGCCACCCTCAGCAACCTGCTGCAAGGTTTTGTGCAATTCCTGCGCGAGTTTCCCGAC
>CAYXKM010000174.1:0-14129 GCA_964465665.1 uncultured Woeseiaceae bacterium | reverse complement strand
GCACCACATCCTCGTACTGGACTTTCAACACCCTCCCGGGCAGTACCGCTTCCCAGTGATCCATGAGCCTGCGGTATTCGAGGTAGTACTCGCCGAGCTCCAGCAGGTCGTAGGACTGGTTCTTGCCTTGCGCAAACAGTTGCCGGAAATTTCCGACACAGGTGTCCATCGCGTTGCGCCGCGCATCGATAATGATCGCCTGCGGCAGCATCAGGTGTATCAGTCCGACATGCTGGAAATTGACCGGCATCTTGTCGGTAAAGAACCCTGTGGCGCCGCCATGATGGGCGGCACTCAGCCGCAGATAGTCGTTGCCAAGTTTCAGCAGTTCGTCCCGCCGCGTTGTCAAAAGGATCCCCGGGTACTTTTCGCCGTGGATATCCTTTTTGTCGAGCATCGCCGAGAGCATCGTGATGTACGGGAGCTCACCGCAACCTTTGACCTGGCTGTGGCTGGCGAGGATCTGCTCGATCAGCGTCGAGCCGGAGCGGGGCACACCGACGATGAACAGGGGTATGGCATCCGCCGCCACTTCAGCGGGTCCGGCGGTAAGTCGCTGCAACATGTCGCGGCTGAATACCCGGATACGTGCATCATTCTGCGCGGCCGTTTCGACAGGGTCGTAACTTACGGTCCGGCGCCTGGCGGCATTGCCCTTCGCATAGTGTTCCCACGCCATCTCGAAATCGTTGTCGCCCTCAAACGCCCGTGCGAGCGCGAAGTGCAAAGCGATACGGGATTGAACTTCGATGTCCGCGCGCAACAGCAGCGCCACCATTTGCTCCTTGTCCGCTGCCGAGAAACCGTATCCCCGGATGCTTGCAAGGCTCCACCAGGCCTCGCCGAAATCCGCCTGAAGCCGTGTGCATTCCCGGTAGGACGAAATGGCTGCATCGCTCTTTCCGAGTATGCGCAGCATGTGGCCTCGCCCCATCAACGCCGGTATATGTCCGGGAGTCAGCTGCAGGCATCTTTCGTAACTGCGCAAGGCCTCCGCCGGCCGGTTGATTATCGACAGGGTGTCCGCCAGCATGCGGTGCAGATCGGCTTGCGCAGATCGCAACTCGATGGCTCTTTCGAACAGGGGCACAGCCTCGTGGAAGCGGCTGCGTTCCACGAGAAAACGGGCAAGGTCGCTCCACCCCGGCTGGAATTCCGGCGCACAGCTCAGAATCCTGCGCAGCAATCCTTCGGCAGCGGCGTAACGTTCGTCGTCACTCGCAATTCTTGCCAGCAGTCGCAGGGCACGGATGTTTTTCGAATCCTCGCTCAGGATCTCACCGCAGATTTTTTCGGCCTGTTTGGGTTGACCGGCCAGTCGCAGTTGTGTTGCTTCGGCCAGCGCCTTGCCGGCCGGCGACAACTCGAGAAACCGTTCCTGCGCGGCTTCGGCTTCAGCGTGGCGGCCGCAGCGAGCGAGCGCCGTTGCAAGGCCCAGTAGCGCCGAAGGCTGGTGTGGATCGAGCCGGGCGGCGGTCTCGAATGAGGTCACGGCATTCGCAGGTTTGTCCTGTTGCAAATACAAAGTGCCGAGATCCTCATGCGGTTTTGCAAAGGCCGGTTCCAGCGCAATGGTTTTTTGCAATACGGGCTTCGCTTCGTCCGTCCGGCCGCTTTTCAGCAATATGGCGCCGAGCAATCCGAGCAAGTTGACATCTCCCGGCAGCCGCCGAAGCGATTCCCTGCATGACTGCTCCGCATCCTCGATCCGGCCGGAGGCTATCAGCGAGTACGCGCTGTCGAATGCCGATTTTGCATTCAAATCCATTGCCATCAGGGTGTCGGCGCTCCCCTGTATAAACCGGCCGCATCGATCGCTGCCGGGATGGTCGCAAGATTCCGCGTCGCCACCAGGTGGGCGCCGGCAACACCCGGAATTTCCGCGAGTTGCTGCAGTTGCTCGGTGCAGATGCGCACGCTTTCGTGTTCAGCGTCTGCGGCCTGTCCGATACGGCGGATGATCTCGTCGGGAATCTTGATGTTCGGCCGCTGCTCGGCCAGCCAACGTGCGTCGTCGGCCGAGCCAGGAATCGCGAGCGAGACAAAGATGTTCAAGCGCCGCAGCAGCCCGGTGGCCACGAGGTGTTTCATATAAGTTCGCAACAACGGGATGTTCATGCAAATATGAGTCTGTACGAACTGCGCTCCGGCATCGACTTTCTTGCGCAGTTTCTCCGGATTCCAGCCGGCTTTCGGGGCATGTGGTGTCACAAGCCCGCCAATGAAGAAGTCCGGCAGAATTCTCAATCGATCGTCGTTCTTCATTTTCGATGCGGTGGCAATGAGCTCGGTCGCATTGACGTCCAGAACTGCCTTGGGCCTCGGCTTGAAGCCATCGGGAACCCGATCGCCGCGAATCAGCATGAGGCTGGTGACACCGAGAGCCGCGGCACCGAGCAATTCGCTCAACAGCGCGATCCGGTTGCGATTACGGCACGCAAGCTGCACGATCGGGTCCACACCATTGCGGATCAACAGGGTGGCCGCAGCCAGCGTCGACATGTGCAACTGGCCGAACTGGTTATCGGTAACCAGTACGCCACTGACATGGTTCCTGAGCAGTTCCGCAGCTTCGCGAATCATCTCCGGGTTAGTCTCGGGTTTCAGGAATATTTCCGAGGAAACAGCGAAGTCTGTCGTACGGGTCGCGTCTTTAAAGTTCTTCAAATTGTCTGCCAGGTTGCTTGTGTTGGGCCGCAGTGACGACAGGAGTCGGCACCTAATTGTCAAAACGATTATTCCATGGTTTCACATGACTGGCATCGCCATTTGACCTGTGTTGAACTTTGACTGCCATGCCTTTCGCCAGGAGCAATACCATTCCCGATCTGACACGCCAGCGCGAGATCTTCGACCGGGCGCAGGCGCGGCTCCGATCGGGCGATGCTGCGGCGGCGGCCGGTCTTTGCCATGAAGCGCTGAAGGAGTTTCCGGACGATGCAAACCTCCTGTACGTCGCTGCTAGGGCCAGCCTGGCGTTGCGACGATTCGAGGAATCGGGCAAGCATGCGGAGGAAGCAATCCGCCTGCATCCGGAATTTGCGAATGCGCATGATGCGTACGGCGATCTTCTGTTCGCGACCGGCCGGGCCGAGCTTGCTGTCAGTGCTTACGAGAAAGCGCTGCGCCTCGATCCGGCCCGTCCCGCAACGCTCAGCAAAATCGACAGGGCAAGAGAACTGGCGAGTGAAATCGCGGCGCGAGCGGCCCAATCAGCCCCAACGCAGTTGCGCGCACCGCGCAGCCTTATGGCATTCGGGGCCGAGATTCGCGAGGCCGAGCAGCACGTGCGCGACGGGTCGCCGGACAAAGCCGAAAAAATCTATCGCGAGATCCTGAAAAAAGATCCCGATCACGTCGAAGCCGCACGCCTGCTTGCCGGCGTCGCGGTGACACACGAGCGATATCGCGAAGCAGAAGTGTTCTTGCAGAGGGCGGTGCAGATGGCCCCCGACTACCTGCGCGCCTGGGCAGACCTTGCCAACGTGCAGCGGGAGCTCGACAAGATCGAGGACGCTATCGCCAGCGCGACCCGCGTAATGGAACTGGCGCCGGACGTCGCCGAATCCCACATGCTGTATGCGAGCGTCATTGGCCTCGCTGGCCGTCACGAAGACGCCATCGGGATGTACCGGAAAGCCATCGCCGCGTCCCCGGAGCGAGCGGGTGCCATGTGCAGCATGGCACACCATCTGAAGACTATCGGCCAGCAGGACGAGGCCATTGCGCAATATCGTGCAGCCATCGCAGCCCGGCCGGATCACGCCGAGGCGTACTGGAGCCTGGCGAATCTCAAGACATTTTGTTTCGCGGATACGGAAGTGGCGGCGATGGAAGCATTGCTCGAGGACGAGCATTTGTCCGACCTGTCCCGCGCGCAGGTCCACAACGCTCTGGGCTTCGCAAACGAAGCCAGGAGAAATTTCGACCGCGCTTTCTCGCATTTCGAGCAATGCAACCGCATCCGTCGGCTGTCCGAGTCCTACGATCCCGTGGACACGGAGAGCACTCACGACCGGGTCATCGAGATGTTCAGTAAGGAGTTTCTCGCGCAGACGAGTGCTGATCCGGTGCAACCGACACCGATACTGATTGTCGGGTTGCCGCGTTCGGGTTCGACCCTGCTCGAACAGATACTCGCCAGCCACAGCCAGGTCGATGCCACGCACGAGCTCGGTGACCTGACACGTTCCGTGCAAACGCTCAGGCGACGTGCGCGCAACCAGGAAAGGTTTCCGGAGTTCCTTGGCAAGACCCGGACAGCCGGGTGGTCACACATCGGGCAGGAATACCTGAAGCGGACCGCACGATATCGTCAAGGCGCGCCGTTTTTCGTTGACAAGAACCCGAACAATTTCATTTTTGCCGGCGTCGTTAAACTCGCCATGCCGAATGCAAAGGTCATCAATGCCCGCCGGCACCCGCTCGACAGTTGCCTCGGCGCTTACAAGCAATTGTTTGCGAGCGGCCAGCCCTTCACTTACGAAATGACCGAACTCGGCGAATATTACCTTCAGTACCAGCGACTCATGGATCACTGGCATTCCGTCATGCCGGGTTTCGTGCTCGATGTGCAATACGAAGACGTGGTTTCCGATCTCGAAACAGCGGTTCGACGGCTGCTGGATTTCTGCGGCCTGCCGTTCGAGGAAGCCTGCCTCACTTTCCATGAAACAAAACGCGCCGTGAAAACCGCGAGTTCGGAACAGGTACGTCAACCGATATACTCGAGTTCGCTCGAGCGGTGGCGCAACTACGAACCCCATCTCGATACGCTGGTTCACATACTGGAACCGCTGCTCTCGGCCCTGCCTGACGCGTCCAGGCCGTCGATACCGTTGCAGAAGCAACAAAAGTCAACATAACACCTTGATTTTCAATTCAGAACGGGCTTTTTTTGCCATATTTGCCCGCAGGTTGCCCTGTGCGAGGAAGTCGGGACCGGAAATCGCTGTTGCCCGATTGCAACACCTTGGCTGGTTCCCAGACGCGATTTGACCGCCGCTTGTAGTTAACCGGTAACTGCAATAAATTCTGAAAGGTCTATATGTGTAGAAACCACGACCGGCATCCGCATAACTTCGGGGGATAGCTTTATGCAGGCAGCATCAAAACTGACGATCACACCCGTTGCCGCAGCCGTGGCTGCCGCACTCAATCCGGGAATGGCTATCGGCCAGGAAACTGAATCCGGAAGCCAGGGGACGCTCGAAGAGATCGTAGTTACTGCGCGAAAACGATCCGAATCCGCGCAGGAAATCCCCATCGCAATCCAGGCACTTTCGCAGGACGCCCTCAAAGCCATGGGTGCAAAAGCGATGGAGGATTACGCGCGCTTCATTCCTTCCGTGAACGTCGTGACCTACAGTAACAGTTCGAGCACGGTCATATTCCGCGGCGCCATCACCGGGCCGGGCTATATTGCGCAGTCGACCTCATCCGTTTATCTCGATGAAATTTCCATAACCACTACGGGCAGTCAGCCTAGCGTGCGCCTGGTCGACGTCGAGCGCGTGGAAGCATTGTCCGGACCTCAAGGAACATTGTACGGATCCGATGCGCAGGCCGGCACGATGCGCATCGTCACCAACAAACCGGATACGAGTCAGTTCGAAGCGATACTCGATGGCGAAGTCCGCGGTGGCGACGACAGTGACCTGAGTTATCGCGGTTCCCTGGTCTTCAATCTGCCGCTGATGGAAGACAAGCTGGCGTTGCGGTTGGTCGGCTACAACGACAGGGACGGCGGATTCATCGACAACATCTTTGGCCACACGCCTGACACCGGAGCGCTGAAAGATACGAACCTCTATGGGAATGCCCCCTTCTATCCTGCGGGTTTCGGCACCCTGGATAACAGCAAGTCGGTCGAAGACCGCTGGAACGATTCCGAAACCTACGGCGGCCGCGCGGCGTTGCGCTGGGACATGACCGATAACTGGGCGGCAACGGTCTCGATCGGCCACCAGACCACCGATTCCGGCGCGGACAACTATTACGATCCTTACGTCGGCGATCTGCAGACCATTCGCTTTCATGACGAATTCAGCGAAGACAAGTACGATCTGTATTCGCTGACCATCGAGGGCGACTTGGGCTTCGCGCAGCTGGTGTCGGCGACCTCGTATTACGATCGGGAAACCCGCTATCTGGTGGATGTCACCGCCTATGCGCACTACTGGACGGCATCGTACTGCCACGACAGCGCCTATACACTTGCCGATTTCCCTGACTACTGGGCTAACCCGGACACCGGTTACATCGTCTGGTACCCGGTGTACTGCCATGGTACGAGTGTTGATTCCGATTCGTTCAATGGTTCATTCCTTGACGCGCAGCAGGACAAGTTCACCCAGGAAATCCGTCTCTCGAGCCAGGGCGATACGATTGACTGGCTGGTTGGTCTGTTCTACGAATCCAGTAATGATGACTGGCAGTCCCAGTTTGCGAATGCCACTACGGGCGGAGACGGCCTGGAAAACGCGTATGCGCAGTCTATCTCGCGCAATTACTGGGAATGGTACTTCTCGAAGTACTATGGCACCCCGATCACTTTGGACGGTACCACCTCGCACTGGTACTCCGAGAACGAGACCGACTGGGAACAGAAAGCGGCGTTCGGCGAGGTCACCTGGCACGTCAACGACCAGATCGACCTGACCGTCGGCGGGCGATACTACGACCGTAGCAATACCAACCGCTACTTCGTCAACAACCCGGGCGGCCCCGGCAATGCCGGTGAACCGTCGGTCAACGATCCGGTGCTTCGTGCAGCGCGAATCGCGAACAATGGCGTGGTTCCGGGACGTGAAGGCACCGACGAGGAATTCATTCCCAAGATCAGCCTGAGTTACTCGTTCGCTGACAACAAGATGGTTTACGGACTTTATACACGAGGCAAACGACCGGGCGGCATCAACCGTACACGCGGTGAACCGTTCTTCCCCGCCACTTACGAATCCGATCTCATGGACAATTACGAATTCGGTTTCAAGTCGATGTTTGCGGAGGGCGCGGGCCGGTTCAACACCACCGTGTACCACATGGCCTGGAGCGACTACCAGTTGGAGCTGGTTGATCCCTCGAGTGAAATATGCCGCGATGCCAATGGCGACCCGCTGCCACCGGATACGCAAGTTCCCGGTGAATGCGGCCAGCCGTGGCAGCAGGTCGTGACCAACCTGGGTGAAGCTCACATCACCGGCGTCAACGTGGAGGTTGATTACGCGTTGGGCGAACACTGGGTGCTCGGCATGAACGCCGAATGGATGGAAGCGGAGACGGACTCGTCCCACGATCTTGACGGAATCGAAGACGACCCGACACCGAATGAGGTGGTCGGCGGACTGCGCCTGCCACTCGTACCGGAACTGAAAGCCGCCGCATGGGCCGAGTATCATTGGCCCATACAATGGGAAGGGCAGAAGAACGCTTATATGCGTCTGCAATGGTCCTTTACGGGCGACTCGCTCAACATCCTCGAGCCTCTGCCCAACACCGATGCAAACCTGCAGATAAAGACTCCGTCCTACAATATTGGCGATGTGCGCATCGGACTGCAGGCCGAGACCTGGGACGTTTCGTTCTTCGTCAATAATCTCACGGACGAGCGAGCCCAGTACACGTACGATACCGGCTGGTTTGAATACGGCGCATCCAACGTAGCGGAGGGTCGGCCGCACGTGGCGAGAGTGTTCACCAACCGGCCGCGCGAGATCGGCATACATTTCACCAAGAGCTGGGGTGAGTGAGCCGGAAGCTGCAGCAAAGCAATGAAAAGGCCGGGCGAGTCCCGGCCTTTTCTTTTGGTGACAGTTACCCTAATTCCGTTGATCAGATACGCTGTACGAATCGTTTACGCAAGGCATTAGGGTAACTGTCACCATAATTCTCGCGGGCGACATCTAATCCTCGAATGGCCAAACTTCCAGCCCGTGAATAGCATTGCGGATGTCCATCGACAGGTTGACGGAACCAACTTGCCGGTTGAGCTCAAGGTCGTACAGTGTGATCGTTGACGGTGATGATCCCGCGACTATGTAGCGATCGCCGATAGTGCACAATCCGCGACCGAATGCCTGGCGGGCAATTTTTGAATCGTCGACCCCGGCATACAGAATCTCCGATGCGTCGTACCGTGCAATCCGGAAGGCCTGCGGCGGTCCCTGCCGGGGCACGTAACGGACGCAATCCGCGTGGGTGTCGTTGAACACGACGCCGCCCTGCCACGGTCGTGCGTTGTGCGTACCCCGTGGAAGACTGCAAACCTCGCTGACCCGCCAGTTGTGGTCGAGGAACAGCAGCGCATCCGTTCGGAGACCGCTCAGATAAATGCCGGAATCGTCGACATACACCATATTGACGTGAAAATCGTTGACTGCGGCGGGACCGGTGTCCGAACGCGGGTCAAAGGTATAGCCCGTCCATTTATCGTACTGTTGCTGCAGCCGAAAACCCCACTCGTAACGGCGGGTTTCGAGGTTGAATGCCAGCAGGCTGTCGAAGCCGGTCGAAGTCAGGAACAGGTGGTCGCCCTTGACGCAGATTTCGTGGCAATGCTTCAGGTACCGGTTGCGAAATGACTCGCGAATGGCGAATTCACGATCGTAGCAATATAGCTCGTCGCTCGCGGCGATATAAATATCCTCGTCGTCGAACGCAATGCCGCGAAGACCACGATCGGCGCCACGGCCCGTGAAATCGATATCGCTGGTGTTCCAGTCAACGTGTTGCTCACCCGTCTGGCGTTCGAAGTCGACAGTGAACACGCCACCATGACTCTCGCCCTGCTGGCTGCCCCTGACAACCGAGGTAGCGATGAGTTTTGGCAGTCTTGTTTTCACAATTATCCCGATCGTTGCGACAGTGTGAGCGACTGTAATAGATAATCAGCAACCCACCAAATCACGACGTAGTACGATTGTCGCAACGGTACATTGCGCAATAGATGGAGCAATCATGTCTCGCACCGGCAATCATCGATTCGGGGTTTCGGCAGTTATCGCTGTCTTGGCTTTTGTGCATGCGCCCGGCATCGCGGTTGCCGACACAGCGCAAAACCGGCACGCGGCAGAACCAATCGGCAATATCCGGCAGGTTTACGACGGAAAACTCTACCCGGATGTGCAGGTCAACACCTTTCGCAATATCGACCGCCTTTTTCCGACACGCGCGGTACGACGTGGAGCAACTGTGTCCGTGCTTCCGGCCGGAGACCTGCCGTTTGACGATTTCCGATTCGAATCGGGCGGTTCGAGTTATGACCTGTACGACGTGCTGTCTCTCAACCGGGTGAGTGGATTGCTGATCATCCAGGATGGTGAGGTCCGATTCGAGAAATACTTGCTGGGCAATGACGAGAACACGCGCTGGATGTCGATGTCTGTGGTCAAATCAATGACTGCAACGCTTGTCGGCGCGGCTTTCAAAGATGGCTACATCGGTAGCCTGGACGATGCACTCGTACAGTATCTGCCGCGATTCCGTGGCACGGCCTACGACGGCGTAAACGTGCGACAGATGCTGCAAATGGCCTCCGGTGTTGCGTGGAGCGAAACTTATACCGACCCGTCCTCGGACCGTCGCGCGATGCTCGAAGCGCAGATTGCCCAGAGGCCGGGTGACATACTCGACCTGATGGCGTCGTTGCCACGCGCCGCCGAACCGGGAATGCGCTGGAACTACAGCACCGGCGAGACGCACTTGGCCGGCGCGCTCGTAGCTGCCGCAACCGGCAAACACGTCGCGGATTACCTTTCCGAAAAGATCTGGTCGCGGCTCGGAATGCAGTCGGACGCTAGCTGGTGGCTCGAGTCACCGGACGGTCTCGAAGTCGGCGGCAGCGGACTGTCGGCTACGCTGCGCGACTACGCGCGTTTCGGCTTGTTCCTGCTCCACGATGGCATCATCGATGGGGAGCGTATCGTTCCCGAGGGCTGGGTCGAGGAAGCGAGCACGCCCAAGATCATCAATGGGCAGAAAGTGGATTATGGATACATGCTCTGGCCATTGCATGACAGGAGTTACGCCGCGATCGGTATTTTCGGCCAGTTCGTGTTCGTCGATCCGGAGAGAGATCTCGTGGTGGCGATGTGGAGTGCGCAGTCCAAGCCGGTGGGCCTGGAAGGCGTAGATGAGTACGCGTTCTTCAAGGCGCTTTCAGCGTACTTCGATCAATGACCGGTCGCCTGCAGTGCAGGCTCCTATACCGCAAGCCCAAAGCCCACCGCGCGAAGCCGGCGGCGCGACGGTGTTTGCTTCGAGCGAGATCGGGTTTCCGAGTGAGAGGCATACCCGGCGTGACGCCGGCGTGCAGCGAACGACCCAGACGGCAGTCGCGAGCACTGCTCGCTCCTACAGGGCAGGTCACTGCCGAAATCAAAGCTTGTCTTTCAGCCTGTAGTACAGCATGCCGAGCGACACCATCTGGTTGGCGAACAGCCAGGCACCGGGAATGCGTATCGGCTTGATGCTGGCGAAGACGTCGAATCGTTCCAGCGTCCCGCTGACGGCATCAGCGAGAATCTCGCCGACGAGGTGCGTGACATTCACCCCGTGGCCAGAATATCCCTGTGCATACAATATGTTAGGCGTGATTCGTCCGAGCTGGGGTACGCGGTTGAGCGGCACGCCGATGGTCCCGCCCCAGGCGAAATCGATGCCGATGCCTGTCAGTTGCGGGTAGACGCGCTGCATCCGCGGCCGCAGTTGAGTGCGAATTATTCCCGGATCCTCACCGAAATAATTGCAGCGCCCGCCGAACAGCAGGCGCTTGTCGGCGCTCAGGCGAAAATACTCCAGGATAAAGTTCGGATCGCAGATGGCAACATCCCGCGGGTTGACTTCGGCGACCTGTGCCGGTGTCAGCGGCTCCGTTGCAATGATGTAACTGCGTACCGGGAAGAACTGCGCGCGCAACCGGGTGTTGAATTGCTGATAGGCATTGCCCGCGATCACGACAAATCTCGCTTTGACGCATCCTTCGCCGGTAACAACCGATGCCGTGCTGCCGTTAACGATCGTTGCCACCGGCGAACGTTCATACAGTTTCACGCCCAGCGAGACCGCAGCCCGGGCTTCGCCGGTGCAAAGATTCAGTGGGTGCAGGTGACCGTTATCCATGATCAGCAGCGCGCCGCAGTAGGCTTCGGTGCCGAGCATCGTGCGGGTTTCCTGGCGGGACAGGAGGCGGAATTCCCCGTTGCATCCATGCGCTGACATCCTGCGGAAGTCGGCGTCCAGGTCCCGCAGGTGCCGCGCCTTTATTGCCACATCCAGATAGCCGGATTTGAGATCGCATTCGATGCCGTATTTCGCAACACGTTCACGAATGATCCGGTGACCCGCCCAGCGCATGTCCCACAGCAGTTTTTCGATCCCGGGGCCGTGGTGCCTCGCGATGCGCTGTTCGCCGCTGATGCCGGCAATCATCTGTCCGCCGTTCCTGCCGGATGCGCCCCAGCCCACGCGATTGGCTTCGACAATGCAAACGTCATAACCGCGCTCGGCGAGGCATATTGCCGTGGAGATCCCGGTGTAACCGGCGCCGACGACACAGACGTCGGCACTCACCGCGCCGCGGAGCATCGGATACTCGCGAAAGTCATTCGCCGTCGCGGCGTAATAGGAAGCGGTGTGCTCCGCGCTGCCCGCCACCGGCGGCCTCACTGCCGGGAATCTTCTGCCGTGTCGCTGGAATCTGCGTTGCCAAACACTGCGGCGATTGGCGGTCCGGCCTGCTGGTTGAAATCCTGCGGGTCCAGTTGCAGGAGTCGTGCGATGGTCGGCGCGACATCTCCCTGGTAGACCGTCGCTAACCGGCGCGCTTCGCCGGTCGCTGGCGTGTCGGGGCCGACAACGGCAATCCAGATATCCTCGCTGCCGGCAATCGTCTCGTCATGTTCCATCCAGTCGTCCGGTGCGCGACCGCGGCCATGATCAGTCGTAATTATCAGAGTCGTGTTGTCGCGATAGGCGTCGTCCGCCGGCACTGTTGCCCACAGTTCCGACAGGAGCCGGTCTGCGAGGTGCAGGTAATCGAGCAGGCGGTCGTAGCGGGCGGCATGTGCCCAGTCATCCGACTGGCTCAAGCCCAGCCAGAGAAAACGTGGTTTGTGGCGAACCAGGTAAGCTTGCGCCAGGCGATACGTCAGCACATCGTTGCTGCTTTCTTCCCAGAGTCCCTGTATGTCCTTTCGCAGTGCAACCAGCGTGTCCATCTCGGGAGTCGACAGGTCCGGCGGCAGCGCTTCGTATGCGCCGTTCATCACGAATGCATCGTCCTGGCTCGAGGCAGTCAGTTTGAAGCCGTCCCAGGAACCGAACTGCGCAACCTGTGATTTCTCCAGATTGAGTTCGGTTGCGATATATTCGGCAATGGTCCGGTACGGGTATCGCACCAGCGTGTTGTCGACGACGTCAGGCTGCGGCGCGCCAGTCATGATTTCGATATAGCCAGGCGATGACCACTTGATCGCGTTGCGAACCTTGACCCGGCTGCCGTGCTCGGCGTTGCCGAGGACCACGCCGAGCGGCGCCAACGTTCCCCAGAAGAACGGCAAGAGCGCCAGACGCCGTTCTTCGGCGGACTTGCGCCAGTAACGCTCGCGGGAGACCTCGATGTCCGAGTAATCGTCTTCGGCCGTACTGGCGGCAATCGCCGCATCCATGCCCGAAAACAGTTCCTCGACGCGTACACCGTCCAGCGTCACCAGAATTACGTTTTCGGTCCGCGGTGCGGCAAATGCCGTCAGCGGACAGAGCAGAACCCACAATGTCACAATACGAAACATGGCTTACTCCCCGGACGACGTATGGCATTCTCCGATGAGCCGCACGCAGGCACAAGCGAAAGCCCGGCCGCGCAGCAAGAGCTGCCCGGGGCAGCGTCCCGGCGCCGTTTTTTTACCATTATTTGCCGAACCAACAATCCACGGAGTACACCGTTCATGAATTCTGCTTCCCTGCGCATTCGGCTTACCCTCCTTTTTGTGCTTTCAGTCGTTCTCGCTGCGTGCGGCGAGGGCCAGCCGGACGCACCGGGTGCTGACACCGTGTACCGAAACGGCCGCATCTACACTGTGGATGCAGAACAATCGTGGGCGGAAGCCGTTGCAGTCAGCGGCGGACGCATAGTCTATGTCGGCACGAACGATGGCGCGGCAAAGCACATCGGTTCGAACACTGCGGTTGTCGACCTCAAGGGTCGTATGATGTTGCCCGGCATGCAGGACGTGCACGTGCATCCGATCGGCGGTGGCGTCGAAGCCTCTGCCTGCGATCTCAATGCGCTCACGGGGGTTGCCGCGTACCGCACCGCAATCGCCGAGTATGCTGCTGCAAATCCGGATACGCCGTGGATACTGGGTGGCGGCTGGTCGATGGCCGACTTCGGCCCGGGCGGCGCGCCGAGCAAAAGCATACTCGATGAGCTGGTCCCGGACAGGCCGGTATTCTTAAGCTCGCGGGACGGGCACACGGGCTGGGCCAACAGCGTTGCATTGAATATCGCCGGTATCACCAAGGACACGCCGGACCCGGCAGATGGCCGCATCGATCGCGATCCGGAAACGGGAGAGCCGATCGGCAGCCTGCAGGAGGGCGCGCAGAAGCTGCTAAGGAACCATATCCCGGCGACCACCGACGAGGATCGCATTGCCGGATTGTTTTACTCTGTCAGGATGCTGAATGAGTACGGCATTACCTCCATCCAGGATGCGAGCGTCGACGAAGATTCGCTGCGAGCTTACAAGACACTGGAAGATCGCGGCCAACTCAGCCTGCGCGTCGTCGGCTCGATATGGTGGGACCGTGACCGGGACATGGGACAGGTGGCGGATCTGGTTGCTTTGCGGGACAAATACACAGCCGGTCTGATCGATGCACGAACGGTCAAGATCATGCAGGACGGTGTCATGGAGAATTACACCGCCGTTCTGCTCGAACCTTACCTAGTGCCGAGCAATACCCGGGGCATACCCATGGTCGACCCGGAATTGCTGAAGCAGGTCGTTGCAAAACTCGACGCCGAGGGTTTCCAGGTGCACTTCCATGCCATCGGCGACGGCGCGATCAGGCAATCGCTGGATGCCGTCGAGGAGGCACTGGTGCAGAACGGCAGACTCGGGCAC
>CAYXKM010000173.1:0-7276 GCA_964465665.1 uncultured Woeseiaceae bacterium | reverse complement strand
GGATCATTGGGACACGGTGCTGCCCGGCCGGGTGCTGAAAGTCCAGTACGAGGACGTGGTACGCGATCTCGAATCAGAGGTGCGACGGATCCTGCAACATTGCGGCCTGCCGTACGAAGAGGCCTGCCTGCAATTCCATGCGAGCGTTCGCCCGGTCAACACGGCTAGTTCGGAGCAGGTGCGCCAGCCGATCTACGGCGACGCCGTCGGTTTCTGGAAGAACTACGAGTCGAAACTCGACGAGCTCAAACAGATCCTCGCACCCGTGCTGTAAGAGCGAGCACCGCGGGCGACCCGAACGATCATCGCAGAACGCCGACACCGCATCGCGCATCACGGCGCCGCATCGGTGTGCCCTTCTCACTCGGAAGACCGAAACTCGCTCGAAGGGCACACCGATGCATCGCCGTCCACTGGCTTCTGTGGAACGCAGGCCACAGATCGTCGCAGCCGGCAACGAACCGGCAGGCCGTTCGAGCGCATTTCCCTTAAGTGAGAACGGCCTGCCGGTTTGGTGCCGGCGCTTCACTATGCATGATCAGGCGCGCGCGGTGCGGTGCCGGCGCCCTGCGATGTGCCAGAAGCGGTCGCGAGCTCCTACTGGATATGGTCCTTCGGCACGTAGTCGAAGATGAAAGTGATGCGGTCTTCGGAGCCCTTGTTCATTACCGAGTGGGTTTTCTGATTGTTGATTTCGTAAGCTTCGCCGACCTTGAACTGGTAAGGCTGTCCGTCGATCATGAATCGAACCCGTGGGTTGGTTGTGATCGGCACGTGGATGCGATGGCCGTGATGAAACGACGGATGTTTGTCGACGTGCGGGGTGATCTTTCCACCGGACAGGAGCTTTGCCGCCATGGCGCGGATTACCGTCCCGCCCGGCGGGTAGTGCCGGCTGATGATGTCGTTCATCAGCGGCAAGGCTGCTTCGGACAATCGCGGCCAGCCCGGTTCCTTGTTGACGACGATCTCGGGCCAACGATCGATCTCGACGAACAGCATCACGATTGATTCGGTTGCGTGGTGAACCTCGAAAGCTTCCTGGCGGTACTTGTCTTCCTTCCACGCGTCGTCTTCCTGCGCAAGTATCGATTCGCGCAGCAACTGGACATCGACCGGCCCGAGTTCACGTAATGGTGTACTGATATTCATTGACTACCCATGAGCGAAATTCACTCGCTGCCGCTGCGAGCATTGCGCAGTTCGACCGACAAAGACAATACGTAGTTTCGTATTGCCTGCGACTCCTCCGGTTGCAGCTTGAACGACGGCATGCCGTTCGCAATTCTCGCTCCACCGACCACTATTGCCGGCCATGCCGCATGCACATCTTTCGTGCTGTATCTCAAGTCCGGCACACTGCCGCCGTAGCGCGCAACCGCGTTTTTCCCATGACAGCTGTCGCAGTTCTGTGCATACAACTCGCGACCTGCATCGACGTCAGCCGAAGTCGCCGTCAACGGCGGTTGCTCGGGCAGTTGCCTCGGGACCGCGACCACCGCCGGCACCTCGCGCTGGCTGCCGAGGGCGAAAGCCATGAGCCTCGTCGGTCCCTGGGGACGGTCGCCGGCGTGCAATTCAGGATAAGCAAATTGCACACCGCCACCCGCGCCAACCGGAATGAGTACGTGCTGTTTGCCACCGATGGAGTAGCTCACTGGAGCCGCCGTAATGGCCGATCCGGTCATGACCCGCCACAGCAATTCACCGTCGGATGCGGAATAGGCCTCGAACGCGCCGAGGGCGTCGCCCTGAAATACCAGCCCCCCGGCGGTTGACATGACTCCGCCGTTGAAAGGGAAAGGGCGCTCGACCGACCAGCGCGCCGACTGTGTCAGCGGATCCCAGGCCAGCAGTTTGCCCGGGCTGAAGGGTTTACCGTCGACTTCGGTCATCATCTCCAGCGTATCGGTGTACTCATCGCCTCCGTGATAGGTAGAGATGCTCGGTATGTCGACGACCGGGATGTACGCGAGCCGTTCGCCCGGATGCCAGGCCATCGGGTTCCAGCTGTGCGCGCCCCACATGTTCGGCCAGACCGCAACGGATTCGCCGTCACTCACGTTCCAGTATTCGCCCGCCGGATCGTAAACCGGTCGCCCCGTTTCCAGGTTGATGTGCGTTGCCCAGTTGACCTTCGCGTATTTTTCCGCCGACAGCAGCTCACCGGTGCGCTTGTCCAGCACGTAGAAGAATCCGTTCTTCGGCGCGATCAGAAGGGTGTCGCGTTTCGTGCCGTTGATCTCGAGTTCCGCCAGCACGATGTTCATGGTCGCGTTGTAGTCCCAGCTGTCGCGGGTCACGGTCTGGTAATGCCAGGCGTATTCGCCAGTGTTGGCGTTGACCGCAACGACCGAGGACAGGAACAGGTTGTCCCCGCCGTCCGGGCTGCGCAGGGCATGCACGTACGGAACGGCACCGGAGGTGCCGAAAAACAGCAGCCCGGAATCGGGATCGTAGGTCATTTCGTTCCAGTTATTGCCGCCGCCGCCATATTCCTGCAGCGCAGTGCCCGACCAGGTCGCCGCCGCCATTTTCATTGCCGCGCTGGAGTTCTCTTCGGCCTTGTCGCTCGGCACGATGAAGAAACGCCACAGCTGCCTGCCGGTTGCGGCGTCGTAAGCCGTCACATAGCCGCGGGTTTTCTGGTGCGATTCGGAGCCGGCATTGCCGACATAGACCCTGCCACCACCGACATAGGGTGAATCGGATATGCCGTAGCCCTGCTCCGGGTCGCAGGTCTCACGCGTCCACAGTTCCTTGCCGTTTGCCGCATCGACGGCCAGCAACCGGCAATCGGCGGTTGTGACGAATACCTTACCCTCCCACACGGCAACGCCTCGGTTGACACGCGCAAGCCAGGAAGTCTGCGGTTTTTTCGCGAACACGGCTCGCACGTTCGGATCGAATGTCCAGAGAATTCGGCCGTTGCCCGCATCCACGGCAAACGCGACCGAGTACGCGGCGGAAAAATAGATGACGCCGTCGACCACGACCGGTGTCGCCGAAATGCCGTCCGGAGCCGGGATCTCGCTCACCCAGGCAAGACCCAGGTCTCCGACGTTGCCTCTGGTGATTTCGCCGAGCGGACTGAAATGTGACCCGTCGAAACTGCCGCCTTTCAGGAACCAGTTGACGCCCTTTGCAGACTCCTCCAGCACCCGTTTTTCGGTGACATCGCCGGCCGACAGTGCCGCCCCGGACCCGAGTACCAGCAGGCAAATCGCAATCATGCTGCGCAACTGTTCGTTGGTACGACTCATAAAGCTATTCCTGTTTATTGTCCATCTTGATAGACCATTATTATTGGCCATCGATGCCGCGAAGGAACGCTACCGTATTCCGGCCGATGGCATCCACTGCATATCCGCCTTCAAGCACTGTCAGGACCGGGATGCCGAGCGAACCGATGCGGCGCCCCATCTCCGGATAATCCTCCGTTTCGATGCCGAATCGCGTCGTCGGGTCGCCGGCGAAAGTATCGAGCCCAAGGGCCACGACGATGGCCGGCGGTGAAAACCGGCGAATGATGGCCAGGGCGTCATCCAGTGCCTCGCAGTAGTGATCCCACGCGGTGCCAGCCGGTAACGGCAGGTTGATGTTGAACCCATGTCCCTTGCCTTCCCCGGGTTCATCACTGTAGCCAAGGAAGTACGGATACTCATCGGCCGGATCGGCATGCAACGACACGGTTAGCACATCGTTCCGTTCGTAAAAAATGCTTTGCGTGCCGTTGCCGTGATGATAGTCGACATCGAGGACAGCGACCCGGTCCAGGCCGGCATCGATCAATGCCTGGGCCGCGATGGCGCTGTTATTCAGGTAGCAATAGCCGCCCGCGGCTTCGCGCGTAGCGTGATGGCCGGGCGGCCGGCAAAGTGCGAACGCGTTCTTGCGCGTTGACTTCACGATGTCGGCGGCGGTGAGCGAGATCTCCGCGGACTTTCGAATCGCCTGCCAGCTGCCGACAACGATCGGCGCACTGTCATCGAAAGCATGACGTCCGAGCCTGCCCTGGATCGAGCGGGGTTCTGCGGCACGCATACCGTTGCACACAAAGGTCTGGGCTCTTGCGTTGCTCGCTTGCATGCCAGCACGCCGCCACTCGGCCCAGGCTTCCTGCAGGAAGTCGACGTACTCGTGCGAGTGCACTCGCGTGATCTTGCGCAAATCGAATGCAGCCGGCCCACGCAACTCGCCAAGCCCGGCGCCTTGCAACGCCCGTATGACACTGATGGCCCGCTCCGGGCATTCGGGGCTCGGCCGATATCGGTCGCCGCTCGCTTCGAGCAAGCCGCAATGCTGCTCGTGGTCGGCCGAGAAAACCGTGATCATTTGGTCCTGCCTGCAGTCGCCATCTCGATTTCGAGATCGAGATGCAACGCCTCATCCAGCGCATCACGCAAGCCCGCTATTTCGGCACTGCGATTGATGGCTCGTTTTGTCAGCCGGACAGCCAGTTCATCGTTGGCCGCGATCCTCTCTGCCATGGCTTCCGATTCTGCCATCAGGCGCTCCGCCGGAACGACTTTGTTGACGAGGCCGATCGACACGGCGCGTTCGGCGCTTACTTTGTCGTCGCCGGTCAATAGCAATTCCTTCGCCTGCTTCAAGCCGATCACCCAGGGGAGGATCAGGCAGACTATGCCACTGCCGAAGCGAACTTCGGGTGCGCCAAAAAGACAATCGTCCGCAGCAATGGTGATATCGCACACCGCAGTGATTTCCATCGAGCTGCCGAGGCAATAACCGTGCACGGCGGCAATCACCGGCTTCGGGCAATCCCAGAAGCGCACGATCAGGTCGAAATCGCGGCGTATCTCGCGACGCGTGTGCTCGGCCAGCGAAACTCCGGCAGGCGGCGCGCCGATTTCGAGGTCGAAACCTGCAGAAAAAGCGCGTCCTGCGCCGCTCAGCAGTATGACCCGGACCACGTCATCGCTTTCTGCCCGATCGAGCGCCGCAGCCAGGCCGTCGAGCATTTCGCCGTTGATGGCGTTGAGTTTTTTCGGCCGATTGAGCCGGATGCTGGCGATTGCGCCGTTTGTGCTGTATTCGATCAGGGCCATCGCGGACTCGCCTCAGGACAGGCGGATCCACGCCGACTTGCTTTGCGTGTAACTCAGTATGCTCTCGATACATTTGTCACGCGCATTGCCAGATTGCTTATAGCCGCCGAATGGCTGCGTCATATCGCCTTCGTCGAAACAGTTAACCCAGATCACCCCGGCATCGATCGACTTGATCAGGCGGTACGCCCGGCCGATATCCCGGGTCCAGACACCGGCCGCCAAACCGTAAATGGTGTCGTTTGCAATGCTGATGGCCTCCTCGATGCCGTCGAAAGGAATGATCGTAGCCACCGGCCCGAAAATCTCCTCGCGGGCAATGCGCATCGAGTTCCGGACCCCGGTGAACAGGGTCGGATTGACGAACGATCCGCCGAGCTTCGGTGCATCCCCGCCAAACTCGAGTTTTGCCCCTTCCTTTTTCGCGGACTCCACCAGTGACAGCACGCGCCGTTGCGCTTCGTCGGTTACAAGTGGTCCGAGATTCGTCTGCGGATCGAGCGGGTCGCCGGGGACGTAAGCAGTCCTGCCTTCGGCTTTGAAGCGCTCGACGAACTCGTCGTAAATTCCGCGCTCGACGAGCAGCCGAGAGCCCGCATTGCAAACCTCGCCCATGTTCGCGAACACGCCATTGTAGGCCGCTGCGACCGCGCGGCCCATGTCGGGCGTGTCGGCCATGAAGACCTGCGGTGATTTTCCGCCGCATTCGAGCGAGACGCGTTTCATGTTGGACTGGCCGGCGTACTGCAACATCAGTTTGCCGACTTCGGTCGAGCCGGTGAAAGTGATCTTGTCGACGTCGTTGTGCAGCGCCAGTGCTTTGCCCGCGACTTCACCGATGCCGTTGATCACGTTGAACACACCCGCCGGGCCGCCTGCTTCGACGAATAACTCCGCAAGTTTCAGGCACGATAGCGGCGCCTGCTCAGCCGGCTTCAGCACCACCGTGTTTCCTGCAGCCAGCGCTGGTGCGACCTTCCACACCGCCATCAGCAGCGGATAGTTCCACGGTGATATGGCGCCGACCACACCGATGGGTTCCCGCAAGACGTAATGCATGACATCGGACGGCGTGTTGGTCACGCTGCCCTCGATTTTGTCAATGTATTCGGCCATGAACTGGATGGTCTGGATGACGGAAGGCAGGTCGATCTGCAACATGTCGCGGATCGGTTTGCCCATATCCAGCGTATCGAGCAACGCCAGTTGCTCCACGTTCTCGCCGATCAGCTTCGTATAGTTGTACAGGATCTCCATGCGCGCACGGGGCGCAAGGCCCGACCATCGCCTGTCGCGAAACGCGCGCCGCGCCGCGGCCACTGCGACATCGACATCACGCGCATTGGCCGCCGCCATGCTGGCAATGACCTCGCGATTCGCCGGATTGCTGTTCTCGAACCGGCCGCCGTCAATCGCATCGACGTAACAGCCATCGATGAAAAATCGAGTCTCGGCGGACGCGAGTACGCTCGCTGCCGCTTTCTTCCAGTCCTTGTGCGTGTAAGTTGCCAGTGATTCGATAGTCATGATGATTCACCCGATACGCCGTTACGGCCCACAATCAATGCATCCACTGCGACACAGGATCTGCTGCTGACGATGACCGGATTGATGTCGATCTCCTGCAACTCGTCACGGAGCGCATTGACCACCACCGAGAAGTCGCTCGCCATTCTGCAAAACGCATCGACGTTGGCTGCCGGGCTGCCGCGATATCCGTCGAGCAGCGGCCGGAACTTCAGCCGGTCGATGCGCCGGCGCGCGTAAGCCACGTCGAATGGCGGCAGTGCGAATGCCACGTCGCGGGTCAGCTCCGCCAGTATGCCGCCAAAACCCATCAACACCACCGGCCCGAATTGTCCGTCACGACGTATGCCCAGTATCATTTCCACACCCGACTCGGCCATCGGAGCGAGCAGTACGCGGGAACCGATGCGCCGCAACAGCTCATTGTACTTGTCCACAAGCTGCGCTTCGTCTGCAATCCCCAGATGCACGCCTTTGTGCTCGGACTTGTGCAACATTCCCGGCATGGCCGTTTTCAGCGCCAGGGGAAATCCCAGCTTGCGGGCGGCGGCAAGCACTTCCAGTTCATTGCCGGCGACTTCGCAGGGCGACGCCGGCAAACCGAAGTCCTGCAGCAGTTGCAGCGAAAACACTTCATCCAGAGTCGTGCCACCGGTGAGGCGGTCCTGCCATTTGCTGAC
>CAYXKM010000172.1:0-6444 GCA_964465665.1 uncultured Woeseiaceae bacterium | reverse complement strand
TCAAGCTGTGAGTAACAGGAAGCTAACGGTCGAGGAGATCCTGCCGCTGATACTGAGCGTGGCCGGTGCGCTCGGTGTATTGCCCTTTGCCGTCATGCGTTTCATGCAAGGCGAAATCGGAGTAGGCCTGCTCGATGTAGTGATTGTCGCCGGTTTCAGCTTTCTCGGTTACTTCGTGTATCGCACCCGCCATGTCCGCGTTGCCAGCGTCCTGATCGCTTTCATTTGCTTGGCTGGAGTGCTGTCGACCGTCTACCTGAACGGCCCCAGGCAGGTCTACTGGGCCTATCCGGCGATGCTGGTGGCCTATTACCTGCTGCGCGTTCGTGAAGCGATCGTCGTCTGCCTGCTGGCGACCGCAGCACTGGTTCCGCCGCTCCTGCAGGAGATGGATGCGTTCACGCTTGCGACCGTTGTCGTAACCCTGATAGTCACGAACGCCATTGCCTATGCGTTTGCCACCATCAGCCGCGACCAGCGTGACAAACTGATGGCGCTGGCCACCAGGGATGCGCTGACCGGTGCGGGCAATCGCTGGGCATTGCAACGAAAGCTCTCGGAAATCATTGCGGCGCAGGCGCGCAACAACTTGCCGACTTCATTGCTGCTGATCGACCTCGATCATTTCAAACAGATCAACGACGCCTACGGTCATGCCATGGGCGATCGGATCCTCGTTAACCTGACTGAAATCATCAATCTGCGAATCAGGGTGACCGACAGCCTGTATCGCATCGGCGGCGAAGAGTTTGTCGTAGTCGTCGAAGGACAGGATCTGCAAAAGGCCAATCACCTCGCCGAGCAACTGCGGACCCTGGTGGAAGCCAACGAACTGGCGCCGAACAGGCCGGTAACGATCTCGCTCGGCG
Organism: uncultured Woeseiaceae bacterium; assembly: GCA_964465665.1. Classification (GTDB taxonomy): domain Bacteria; phylum Pseudomonadota; class Gammaproteobacteria; order Steroidobacterales; family Woeseiaceae; genus JAKEGN01. The sequence continues at coordinate 5,575 of CAYXKM010000172.1, read as the reverse complement.
TAGCCGAACTCGGGAACGGCGAATCCGCAGCCGACTGGCTGCGACGGGCCGACGAAGCGCTTTATCGCGCCAAACGCGCCGGACGAAACCTGACCAGCGTCGCTTACGCCTGATCAGCGCAAAACACCGCCTGCGGCATTGGCGTACCTAGTCTGCCGAAACTTGCACACTTTCGGACGCGCCTTTCAGGAACGTCACCAGTTCGTCAATGAAATAGGAACGCGGCGTTTCCATGAACGCGGCGTGATCGCCGCCGGGAACCGATACCCATTGCTTGTGGCCCGTGCCCAGGCGCGTGTACAGCTTTTGCTGGTATACGCTCGGCGCGATCGGGTCCAATTCGCCCTGGATAACCAACGTCGGCGTGCGAACGCCCGCCGGGTCGAGGGCGTTGTAATGATCGTAGTTCCGCAGGTCCGTCTTCACCGGATCGGCCGAGAGTGACACCGCAACGTAGGTATCGATCGCTTTCTGGCTGATGGAGCCGGGCGTAATGAAATCGCTGGCTGCTGCTTCCGCCGTATTCTTCAGGCGTTGTGGAGTGACACCCGGATCGTCGGCCGGCAGAACGGTATCCAGGTCGTGCCAGAAACCAAACAGGGTCAGTGATGAAATCAGCTCCGGTCGCCGCTGTGCCGTCAGCAGTGCATTGGTCGAACCGAGCGACCATCCGAACAGATGTGGCCGAACACCCAGCGGCCTGTGATCGAATATCCACTCGAGTACGACTGCGATGTCCGCAGCCGCCCGGTCGGGCGTCAGCCAGCCTGTGTCGTCGCGGGGCGTCTCGCCGTAACCCCGCAGGTCGACGGCGTACACGGCATAACCCCGCGCGACAAGACCGTCCATCAGCGACAGATCCTCGCCCTCCACCTGCAGATCGAAATCCGGTATCGCGCTCCAGGTACGGCCATGCACCAGCAGTATGGCCTCCCGCGGAACTTTTGCGCTTTTCTCCCAGAGTGTCAATGGATGCCCGTCGGCGATCACGGTGTGCCGCAGACGTTCTGCGGCGGAAGCAAAGCTCGCCAGACACGTCAGTATTAGCACTGTTGTGCAAAGAGGCGCTCGAGGCAACGCGCCAAACATGCGATTCAGTATGCGATTCAATGCCGGATCTCCTTACGCTTAAGGCACGGTCAGGATACCAGATCGCCTGGTCATGGCCGTTGACCGGCCGGCGACGCGTCGACTGCAATGCGGCGGTTTTCAGTTCAGGACTTGGCGGTCCGTCCATGGCGCTGTTACTGTAGATGCTATCGTCACCAGGAAATACACGGAGTCGCCACATGACTGTCGCACGATACAGAGCTTCGGTAGCAATCCTCTCATTGACTGCACTGCTTGTGCTCGGCGCCTGCGGTGACGATGCATCGAAGGAGCCCGACACTACGGACCTCCCCGAAGCTGACTCTTCCTCGGCGACCGGAGCTGCCGATGCATTACTGCCGCAACAACGACTGGCGCGCGACCTGCTGAAAGAACTGATCGAGATCGACACCACGGACAGCAAGGGCGACAACACGCAGGCGGCGCGTGCCATGGCAGCACGACTCATTGCCGCCGGCTTCCCTGAAGCCGACGTCCAGGTCCTGGAGCCTGCGCCGCGAAAAGGCAACCTGGTCGCGCGATACCGCGGCCGGGACACCGGTCGCAAACCGCTGATGTTGCTCGCGCATATCGACGTGGTCGAGGCCAACCCCGAGGACTGGACGCTCGATCCGTTCACCTTCGTCGAGCAGGACGGCTTTTATTACGGCCGTGGCACGGTTGACGACAAGGACGAAGCCGCTATCCACGTTGCCAACCTGATTCGCCTGAAAGAAGAAGGCTTCCAGCCCGACCGCGACATCATCGTGGTGCTCACCGCAGACGAGGAAGGCGGCCCGCACAATGGCGTGCAATGGTTGTTGCGGGAGCACCGGGACCTGATCGACGCGGAATACGCGCTGAACGAGGGTGGCGGTGGAGCCATGAAAGACGGCGTGCGTATATCCCACAACGTGCAGGCCAGCGAAAAGGTTTACCAGAGTTTCAGGCTGGTTGTGACGAATCCCGGAGGACACAGCTCCCTGCCCGTGCGGGACAACGCGATTTACCGGCTCGCCGACGCGCTCGGCCGTGTCCGCGATTTCGATTTTCCGGTCGCACTCAATGAAATCACCAGGGCTTACTTCGAGCGATCCGCAACGTTGCAAACAGGGGATACCGCTGCTGCGATGCTCGGCGTATTAGAGGGTCCGCCGGATGCTGCGGCGATCGCATACCTGTCCCGCACTCCTTACTATAATTCGCGTTTGCGCACAACCTGTGTTGCGACCATGCTCTCCGGCGGGCATGCGGAGAACGCCCTGCCGCAACGTGCCGAAGCCACGGTCAACTGCCGGGTCCTGCCCGGTGTATCGATGGACAGCGTTGAGCAAACGCTCGAAACCATCATGGGTGACAACCAGGTGGTCATCAGCCGTATCAACAATGCGAATCCGTCGCAGCCCTCGCCCCTGACGCCCGAAGTTCTTGGCCCGATCGAAGCAATCACCGAAGCCATGTGGCCGGGCGTACCGGTGCTGCCGACGATGAGTACCGGCGCAACCGACGGCCTTTACCTGCGAAATGCCGGAATCCCCGTGTACGGCGTGTCGGGACTGTTCGGCGAAATCGAGGACAACCGGGCGCACGGTCAGAACGAACGCATACGCGCTGAGGTGTTTTTCGAAGGGCAGGAATTCCTCTACCGTCTGACCAAAGCGCTGTCAGAATCCGACACCCGGTGAGCAGGCGGCCATGAGCAGAATACTGGGTTTCACGTTTTTTCTCCTGCTGCTTGCGGCCCTCGCGTTCATTACCCTGAAGGACATGAAGCCGATTGCCGACAGCAGCGCCGATACGCCGATCACAGGCACGGACTGGAAACCCGTGTCGATCGGCGACCAGGTTGTTGCGGACGATGCGAAACTGCAGTTGCGTTTCGAAGTGGACGGGAAGCTCAACGGTAGCGGCGGGTGCAACAGTTTCTTCGGCAATTACGTGCTGACCGAGTCGGGTATCGATATCGGCCCGATTGGCGCCACGCGCAAGGCCTGCCCGCAGCCGCAAATGGACCTCGAGTCCCGGTTCTTTCTTGCACTGGAAAATGCAGAACGGGTCAAAAGCCATGGCAATCGCCTGATACTTTCGGACCTTGCGGGAGTGGAACTCGCCGTATTCGTGGAGGGCCCTGCGACCTCCGCCGACAATCCCTGATGCCCCTGCGCTGCAGGGTGACCGGCTTGCCAGAAACACAGCAAGCGCCGGTGACGAACGTCACCGGCGCTTTTTTCTGTCAGCCGAAGTGCCGCTTTGACAGCGCGGCGTTATCCACTTTCTTTACCGCTTTATCGAGCAGTTCCCTGTAACATACCTCGTTGTCCCGAAGCCGCTGGAGCGACCCCGTTTCGCGCAGTGTAAACGGACCACAGGCGTTCGATGCCGCCGAACGAATTCGACGATACAGGTGCTCGACGCCTTCCTCATTGTCCAGGTTCAGGTCGGCGAAGGACACCTTTACTGTCACCTGTTCCATAGACGATTGCGGTTTGGACGCAAGCGCAATCCCCGGTACGCACAATGCCAGCAACAAGGCCAGGCGAACCCGCTTGCTGTTATGGATCAACTCTTTCATTTGACTACCTCTCCATTGTCAGATGCCATTTGCGACCGTACCCGTTGGTCGCGTAAAGCGTGGCGGTGACGTCCCTGTACTTGTCGTTTTTGATGAACCTTTGTGTATTGGATGCGGTCCGAGGAATAAAGGTTGCATGCAGGCTAGCGGGAATCGGCTTCAACGCAGTAAGAGGATGGAAATGCGACTCATGACTGACCATGGTGGTCTTCGTTACCGGCTGCCGGCCCTGGCGCTTGCACTATCGCTTGCGGTTGTCGCAATGATCGGGAGCGCCGGGCCGGCTGCCGCGGAACGCACGCCTGCAATGTTCGAAACCGATGAAAGCGAACATTATTTTCCCAGTCTGCTGGCGTTTCCGGACATCGCGGGCAACGTTTCGATCATGATGCATTGCGCGAGCCAGATCGAACCGTCGGGAAAAATGAAAGAGTCCTTCTGCGTCATCCGGAACAACGGTGAAGTCGTGTTCGGTGCTGCAGTGCAGAAGGCTGCCAAGAAGGCCCGATTGACGCCCGCATCGATCGACGGCAAGCGTCAGAAGGTCTACCTGCAATTTCGCGTGGAATTCATCAAGGAAGGCGACTCAAAAACGATCCACATCTACTCCAATACCGGCGACGCGGAAAATGTCGAGGCCTACGGCAATGATCATGTTGCCGCGCAACGGGTCATCGGCAAGGAACCGTGGATGAAAGTCTGCCCCGGGAGAGCGCAGTTCGGCATCACCGCCAGAGCCCATGTCAGCGTCGATGGCGTGGCGAGCAATGTCAGTTTGCACCATGGCTACGGTATTGTACCGACCGGCGCCTGCCAGCAGTCGATCATTCAGACCATCGAAAGCAGTGCGTTCACTCCGGCCATGTCCGGAAGCGAGCCGGTACCTTCGGCATTTGTCGAGCCTTTCGGCAATTGACTGCGATCACGGGCAGGCCCGTGATGCTGTATCTCCTGCCGGGTCAGCCGCAGACAGGACGACCGAGTTCCGGCGGCAGCAACGCTTCGATGCGTTGCATCACGTCCAGCCTGTGAACCAGGTCGTGTATGTAGTCCAGTCTGTCCGTTTCGAGTATCAGTACATCACTGCTGTGATAGCGGCCGATCCAGCTTTCGTACAGGCGCTCCAGTCGCCTCAAGTAGGCAAGCGGCACGTCCTTTTCGATCGCGCGGCCGCGAAGTGATATGCGCTTGCGCAGAGTTCGCATCGAGCATCGCAGGTAGATCATCAGATCCGGCGGCTTTATGGCATCGAGTATCGACTGATAAAAGACCCAGTATGTGCTCCAGTCGCGATCATCCATCTGTTTCATGTCGTGCAGCGCCGTCGCAAAGATCTCTGCATCCTCGAAAATAGTCCGGTCCAGTACGACAACACCGGGTGTCTTGTCGAGCTGCTGATGCAGACGAAACTTGTTACTCAGGAAATACAGCTGCGAATGAAACGACCAGCGCCGCATGTCGCTGTAGAAGTCCGGCAGGTAGGGATTGTCCTCATTGGGCTCGTAAAACGGGGCGATGCCATAGGTACGGCTGAGAAATTCCACCAGCGTCGATTTACCCGAACCCATGTTGCCCGCAATGGCTATGGAACGCTTCATCTCCCTGCGGTCTGCCGGCGCCGCACATCGATGCAGATGCGGGGAGTCAATATCACGGCTGTACCTCATGTACGACCTTGCCGCCGACGACCGTCGTCAGGACCGTTACATCCTTGATCCTGTCCGGATCCATGGTCAGCAGGTTGTCGGACAGCACCACGAAATCGGCAAGCTTGCCGACGGTTATGCTGCCTTTGATGTCCTCCTCGAACGCTGCGTATGCGGTATTCAGCGTATAAGCCTGGATCGCTTCCTCGATAGTGATCTTTTCCTGCGGAAACCATCCGCCCTCCGGTTGCCCGGACAATGTCTTGCG
>CAYXKM010000171.1:0-9948 GCA_964465665.1 uncultured Woeseiaceae bacterium | reverse complement strand
CGCAATTTTCGCGGCAAACTCCGTAACCCCGGCTTCCGAGGACGCGTGTGCCAGGACCAGCATCGTCGAATCGTCGACGCGCGCCGCAACATCACTGGCCCGCCTAAGACAACGCCGGATGGCCTGGGCAACACGCCGCAGACACGAATCGGTTGCATGCCGACCGAAGACATCGAGGTATGCCTCGAAATCCTGCAGTTGAAAGGCAACCAGGCCCAGCGAGGAGTGCTCGCGGGCGGCAACAGCCCAGTCGTGTACCAGCACATCGCGGAAGGCGCGCTGATTCAGCAGGCCGGTCACCGGATCGTCGCGAGACAGATCCCGGATACGTCGTTTGGCCTTGACCAGCTCCCGGTGAAATTCGCCCTCGGCATTCGAGCCGGCCGATGCGCCGCGCCAGTAAGCAACGTAATAGTGGATTTGTGAATCGGCAGGCAGTCGCACAGGCCGCAATGCCAGCAAATACTCGCGGCCAAACAGGTCAACGGCAAGACTTGTCTCCTGGCCTGCCCGGACAGTCTCGCTGATCTCGAGCGCCAGCTCGCGGCCGATCAGCGATTCGATGACATCGGCGAAAGGTCGCTGCAATGTTGCTTTGGCCCTCGCGATCGCTTCGAACGCAGGATTGCACAGCACTACCGGCCAATCCGCACTATCGACCTGTGCAACGAGCGTCGGCTCTGCACTGTCGCGGATCAATTGCTCGAGCAATTCGTGCTGCAGTTTTTTCATCGAATGACGGCGTCTCTCAATACGCTGTGTGGAAGAACTGGCGAAGCACTTTCATCGACTGCATCCTGGCGGTTGCGGTGTGAACGTCCAGGTCCTCGTGTATCGTCTTCGGGCCGTAACCAGCGGCGAAGTTTACGATCAATGACAGGCAGGCATAGCGCATCCCGAGCTCCATCGCCAGCGATGCCTCAGGCAATGCTGTCATACCGACGAAATCCGCGCCGTCATTGGCCAACCGCCGGACTTCCGCAGCGGTTTCAAGTCGCGGTCCCTGGGTAACCGCGTATACGCCACCATCATGGCAGGCTATGCCTGCGGTTTCGGCCGCATCCAGAATCTTTTGCCTGAGCTCACCGCAAAAAGGCTCTGTGAAATCGATATGTGCCAAATTAGCGGATTCACCGTCGTAAATACTGTGATCCCTTCCCCATGTATAGTCGATCAGCTGCAAGGGCACAGCGAGCTGTCCCGGCTGCAGTTGGCCGCCAATCACACCGACGGTATTGATGGCCACGACACTGTCGGCACCGAGTTGTTTCAGTGCGGCCATGTTGGCCCTGTAGTTGACCCGATGTGCCGGTATGTGCAGATCGTCGCCGTGCCGTGCAATGAGAAATACCCGATGCTCGCCGTATTCGAGTTCGCGCACCGCGCTCGAAGGATTGCCGAATTCCGTATCGACGACGTGCGCGGCCGAATCGCCGCCAAAATCACGAAAACCGCTGCCCGCAATGAGGCCGTACTGCCACGGTAACCGGCTTTTTCCGTGAGCCCGCTTCATGCATCGAGTTCCAGCGGCGGCCGTTCCAGCATACGTCTGAAGCTCGCGGACGCATGCTGCCACTCATCGCTGGCCTGCAGGGATTCCCGCATCACCGATCCGGTTCCGTGCAGCCGTGCGAGGCGCACCAGAGACAACGGATTGGAATAGTCGTTCAACGCCGATACCGCAGCCACTGCCGCCGGTCGGTCATTGCAGATCAGCACCATGTCGCAGCCAGCCTCGAGTGCCCGCCGTGCCCGGTGCGGCATGGAACCGAAACTCGCGGTCGCTTTCATGCTGAGATCATCGCAGAACACCGCTCCGTCAAAACCGAGTTGCCCGCGCAACTGGCTCCTTATCCATTGTGCCGAAAATCCGGCCGGCAGGCTGTCGATCTCCGGGTACACGACATGGGCGAGCATTACCGCTGCAATGCGGCGATTGGCAATCAGTCGTTCGTACGGCCGCATGTCGTCGAGAATATCGCTGTATTCACGACGGTCGACCGGCAATTTCTCGTGCGAGTCGGCAAGCACTGCACCGTGACCGGGAAAGTGCTTGGCCACGGCTGCCATGCCGACCGAGCGCAACCCGCTGCAAAAGGCGCTGGCCAAGGTTGCAACAATCTCGGGATCGGAGTGAAAGGACCGGTCACCGATCACCTCGCTCGCGCCATAGTCCAGGTCGACACACGGCGCAAAGCAAAGGTCGACAGCGGCGGCACGAAGTTCCGAAGCGATCAGCCAGCCGGCCATCTTTGCCGACTCGATCGCGCCCTCCGGGTCACGGTCAAACTCCGCGCCCAGCCGGCGCATCGGTGGAATGGCGCTGAACCCCTCGCGAAAACGCTGGACCCGTCCACCTTCATGATCAACAGCGACCAGTACAGGCGGACTGCGAACGGCGCGAATGGCCGCAACCAGGTCGGCAACCTGCTCCGGGGATGCGTAATTGCGGCTGAAGAGGATCACGCCACCGACTGCCGGTTCAGCGAGCAACGATCGATCGGCCGGAGTCAGTTCGAGTCCCGCAATATCCAGCATCACCGGTCCGAGAGCCATAAATCACTGCCTGGCAACGCCGCTGCCCGGATCGGACGCGCTCCGGCGGGTTGCAGCGATCTGAAATGCAAACATTAAGTATTGATCTTAACTTGTTGTTTATATTACTTTTTCGAAAATACTGCAATCGATTCGACATGTGCCGTGTGCGGAAACATGTCAATGATGCCAGCAGCCTCGAGTTTGTACCCGAATCGGTGTACCAGTTCCGCGGTGTCCCTTGCCAGCGTGCCCGGATGGCAGGACACGTATACGATTCTCGCGGGATCGATGCGATCGACCCGTTGTAACAGCTCGATCGCACCGGCCCGGGCCGGGTCCAGCAGCAGTTTGTCCCAGGTCCGCGCCATCCAGGCCTCACTCCCCGCCGCGGCAGCGAGATCCGAAACCGCGAAATCGCAATTCGCAACGTGGTTCCGGCTGGCGTTTTGCCGCGCTCTTGCAACCAGTTTGGGTTCGCCCTCGATGCCCAGTACCCGTGCGGCGCGACCGGCAACTGGCAGCGAGAAATTGCCAATGCCACAGTACAGGTCCAGCACGGAATCACCAGGCTCGGGCAGCAGCATTTCCAGCGCCCTGCCGATCATAAGGCGGTTCACGGCAGCGTTGACCTGCACGAAATCGGTTGCAGTAAATTCCATCCGCAGGCCGTACTCGGGCACATCGTAATACAGCGTTTCGGGCGGAATCGGGTACAAGGGTTCAACGGTATCGAGCCCGCCGGATTGCAAAGCGATCTGCAATCCGTACTGCTTCGCAAACGCGATCATTGCTTCCCGGTCGGCCGCACCCGGCGGGTCCAGAACGCGAAACACGAGTTCGGTGCGATTGTCTGCAACGGCCACTTCTACCTGTGGCAGGCGGGCGCGAATGCCGAGTCGACCGATTAGTTCGCTCAACGCATCGATCAGGTCGTCGGCTGGCGCGGCAAGTACCTCGCAACGAAGCATATTGGTGACATACGGCGCGTGCCGCTCTCGAAACCCGACCAGCACGCGCCCTTTTGCAGCGACGTCCTTCACAGCAAGCCGTGCGCGACGTCGGTATCGCCAACTGCCGTCGGCTGACGAGTCGTACAGCGGCGGCAACCATTGCTGCGGTTCTGTGCGACCGATACGGCTCAGGTTGTCCCGCAGGGATTGCTCCTTGATATGCCGCTGTTCAGCTGCAGTCACGTGTTGCAGCGAACAGCCGCCACATACGCCGTAAACCTCACAGCGAGGCTGTGCGCGCGACGGCGACGCGCGTAAGACCTCCAGCAGCTCGGCATCGTCGAAACTGCGATGCCGTTTGCGTCGCATGAATCGAACCTCCTCGCCCTCCAGGGCTCCAGCGACGAACACCTTCTTCCCGGGCACGTCGGCTATGCCACGCCCGTCGTGGGTGACAGCCACGATGCTCGCCGTTTCCGCTGCACGTTGTCGAGCCATGCGCCCGGGCTTCAGCTCTTCGGCCAGGCGGCAAGAAATTCGTCAAGGTGGGGACGATTCATGCCCTTAAGGGTCGCCCGTATCAGTTCGAATTCCCGCGCAAGGTCCTTGCTGTCCAGGCGCCCGCGCATGTGCTCGAAGCGCAGGTAAATGAGGTAGGTATTGAGTACGTCGGTCTCGCAATAGTTGCGAATGTCCTCGATGCCGCCCTTGAGCCAGCTGTCGCGGACCTTGTCGCCGCTCATCCCGAGTTTGCCGGGAAATCCGAGCAGCACCGCCATTTGTTCGAGGCTCGCGCGACCGCGTGCCTGGAAACCGGAAAGCACATCCATCAGGTCTATGTGTCGCCAGTGAAAGCGACTCAGGTAGTTGTTAAAGCGGTAATCGCGATCGTTGTCGCCGGTTTCCCAGTAGCGAGGAGCCTGGATGCCGTGTCGCATTGCCCGGTAGTGCAAGACCGGCAAATCGAAGCCACTGCCATTCCACGACACGAGGTCGGGCGCATAGCGCTCGATGCCGTCGAAAAAACGCCGAACCAGCTCGGCTTCGTCGGAACCGGGGTCACCGAGACTCCACAGTCGGAAGGTGTCTGCTGTGCGCAGACCCACCGAGATAGCGACGATCCGCTGCTGGTGGGGTGGCAGAAAGTCGCTGCCGGTTTCCTGCAGGCGATTGAACGTCATGGCCGTACCGACATCCTCGTCGGTCAAGCCATCGAGTTGCCACATGCGGCGGCCAAACTCCACGTCCGGGACCGTTTCGATATCAAATGTAAAGCAGTGCATCGGATCCCTCGAATGGGTCGGTCAGGCGTTCATCACGACTGCAAATGCGAGTACGAGGCCAGCATCGTCCGACAGGCTCACATGTCCCGCACCTATCCCAAGTTCGCGGCACACTTCCTTGCCGCGATCTGACCAGACTACCAGCGGACGCCCCCAGGCATTGCTGACTATCCCGACATCGCGGATCCACATGCCGTGTGCAAAACCTGTGCCCATGGCCTTGACCGTCGCTTCCTTGGCTGCGAAACGCATCGCGAGAAACCGCACCGGCCATTTGCTTTTCTCGAACAACCCTCGTTCTTCATCCATCAGCAGCCGATCCACGAAATGTGCGCCGAATCGATCGTAAGTCTGTTGTATGCGCGCAATCTCGACGATGTCTGTACCGACGCCAAATATCACGACCTCAGGCTCCGGACCTGGCCAGCGACATGAGCTGCCTCATTTTGCGCACGGCTGCATCCAGGCCGTCGAACACGGCGCGCGCAACAATAGCGTGTCCAATGTTGAGTTCCCGAATCCCGGCTATTACGGCAACGGCAGCGACGTTGTCGTAGTTTAGTCCATGTCCCGCATGCACGATCAGTCCTGCTTGCTGCCCGTAACTTACGGCGTCACGGATGCGTTGTAGCTCGCGGCCCTGATCGGCACCGCTCGCATCCGCGTAAGCACCGGTATGCAGCTCGACGACCGGGGCGCCGGCAAGCACTGCAGCATCCAGTTGGCGGGCATCCGGGTCTACGAAAAGCGACACACGAATCCCGGCATCGGCGAGTTTCATACAGGCCTCATGGACATCGCGCCGATGCGTCAACACGTCGAGGCCTCCCTCTGTGGTCACCTCTTCACGTTTCTCGGGCACCAGGCAGCAATCGCGTGGCCGGATCTTCAAAGCAATGCCGACCATCTCGCTGGTAACGGCCATTTCCAGGTTCATGTGCGTTGTCATGACCTTCTGTATGGCGATGAGATCACTGTACTGAATGTGCCGCCGGTCTTCGCGAAGGTGCACCGTTATGCTGTCGGCACCTGCGGCCTCTGCCATCTGTGCGGCCATCGCGGGTTCCGGGTACGCGGTACCACGAGCTTGTCTGAGCGTGGCGACATGATCGATGTTGACACCAAGATGCAATGCACTGAGGTCGTTCAAAGGAGATTCCTGATTTCCGAACTGTCCTTTGCATTGTCCGGGATGCGGGCGGCGCGTCGCAACTCCAGGAGTACCTTGCGGGTCTTCAGCTCCTTGCCGCCCATGTGATAGGCGATGACGTCCCGCAACAATCTCCCTGCGCTTTGCAGGACTTCCGGTCGCGTGAACTCCTGGCGGTCTATCGCCAGCAGAACTTCGCCACTGTAAGTGGCTGCGCCATCGCTGCGGCTGGCCGGTACCGGTCCCTGATCCACCCGGTACTCGTAAATGCGGTCGGCTTGCAATGCGTTCTGCGTCTGCGCCTCGCGATCCAGTATCAGTGCGTAGCCGAGACTCCGCAACAGCACTATCTCGAACTCGCGAAGACATGCCGCAAGATCGTTGCGGCCGGCAAAACCGTTGATTGCGCGCGCATAGGCAACGAAGATCTCCAGTTGCGGATCGTGCCGGTGCAAAAGATTGAGCATGAGCTCATTGACATAGTACCCGGCAAGCAGCGCGTCGCCGCTCAGGGCAATCGGCGGACCATCCATTTCCGCCCCGGTCAGGGTCCCCAGATCCGAGCGGATCGACCATGACAACTGCAGCGGCATGAATGGCCTGAGGATGCCCCGAAGCCGGGACCTGGCGCTACGGCTGCCGCGCGCGACCAGCATCAGTCGCCCGTTATCCCGGCTGATGATATCGAGTAGCTGGCTCGAATCGCGAAACGGACGATGGTGTAACAACCACGCCGGAGCGTTCAGAATTCGCCTGTTGCCGGTCAATCGGTCCGCCCGCCGGGCGCGTCAAAGCCGAGCTGCAAAAGGTCTCTCTCGCTGTCCGCCCAGTTCTCCTTTACACGGGCCCACAATTCCAGATGCACAGGCATGGCAAGCCGGTCACGCAACTCGAGCCGGGCTGCCCTGCCGACCCGCTTCAGCATGCTGCCGCCTTTGCCGACCACGATGCCTTTTTGGCTGTCCCTTTCCACCCAAATGACTGCGTGAATGGCAATTCCGGCATCGTCGCGATCGTAGCGCTCGATCTGCACTGTAAGGCCGTATGGCAATTCCTGGCGCAGGTTCATGGTCAGTTTCTCACGAATCACTTCTGCGGCCTGGAACTCCTCCCCCCGGTCCGACACCATGTCGCCGGGATACATTGCCTGTGATGCCGGCAGGTACTTCGGAATGAGCTTCAGTAGTTCACCGAGATTGTCACCCTTCGCGGCCGACACCGGTACCAGTTCCGCAAACTCGTGTCGCTGAGACGTCCTGCTGATTTGTTCGAGCAGGGATTCCTTCGGCACGATCTTGTCAATCTTATTAAGTATCGCGAATGAGGGGATGCCCGATTTCCGGATGCGCTTCAGGACATCGTCGTCCTCGTCGGTCCAGCGCCCGGCCTCGGTAACAAACAGGATCAGATCCGCGTCTGACAGGGCGCTGGACGCCGACCGGTTCATCATTCGGTTCATAGCTTTGCCGGCATCGCGGTGCAGCCCGGGCGTATCGACAAATATGATCTGGCTGTTGCCAGCCGAGCGTATCCCCAGAATGCGATGGCGGGTTGTCTGTGGCTTCGGTGTTACGATGCTGACTTTCTTTCCGACCAGCGCGTTGATCAGCGTCGACTTCCCGACATTCGGTCTACCAATTACCGCGACAAATCCGCAATTGAATTCATCGTTCATGACTTAGCGCCCGACATCCAGCATTGCCAGCATTCGTTCTGCGGCCTGCTGCTCGGCATCCCGTCTCGAACCTCCGGTGCCGGTCGATCGCATGCCGGTACCGCTCACCGTGCAACTGATCTCAAAGGTCTGCTGATGTGCTTTCCCGCTGATTTTTTCCATTTGATACTCGGGCAGTGCCAATTGGCGTGCCTGCAGAAACTCCTGCAGCGCCGTTTTCGGGTCGCGCAGATCAACGGCATCCGGCAACGACTGCAGCCGTTCGCCGTAAGCAGCGCATATTATCGTCTTCGCTGCGTCGAAACCCCCATCGAGGTAGACGGCGCCGAACAAAGCTTCCAGCGCGTCGGCAAGTATCGATTCACGGCGGTGTCCGCCGGTCTTCTTTTCACCGGGCCCAAAAATAATATGACGTCCAATGCCCAGTTCCGTCGCGAGTTCCGCCAATGCCGAGTCCTTGACCAGGAACGAACGAAGCCTGCTCAACGTTCCTTCGTCGGCATCAGGCCTCTGCCTGTAGATGATTTCGGAAACTACAGCATCGAGTACGGCGTCGCCGAGGTACTCGAGACGTTCATTATTGCTGCCAGGAGCGCTGCGATGGGTAAGCGCATGGCGCAGAAGTTCCTTATCGCGAAATTCGTAATCGAGCGATTTCTTCAGCCAGCGTACCGCTTTTTCCAAGGTGTCTGCTCACGTATTCGGCAGCCGGGAGAGGCAGCCATCACCTATGGTATGGGCAGACGGCCGGGCAGGCAACGTCGCACTGTCAACTCGCGACGGAATCTCGCGACAAATACTTGCGACAATACTAGCGGCGAACTTCTACGGAACTGTCGAACTTGACGGTGAAATAGATGTTCGCAATAAACGGCGTTGTGTGGTCGTATGCAGCTTTGACAACGAAGCCGTTGCCGCTGGGTGTTACGGTGATGTCTTTCGCGGTTATTTCGCTCACGCTCTCGATATCGAAACGGCGGCTGATTGAAGTCCTTATCGCCGCCCTGGACGGATTCTGCCCGTCGAATTCCGTTTCGACACCATTCAGCACGCCCGACACTTTCATGTAGTTCAGATAGACGGGCGTCAGCCGTATCGCTGCGAAGGCAAAAAGACCTATAAAGGCAACCAGGATGAGCAAGCCGAGGCCCGTCATTCCCGCCTGCCGCGACCGCAAAGCAGTGGGTCGCACCCACGGCAATTTGCACGCGCGGCTTGCGATTTCACCCGGATTCATAGCCATTCTCATGCCACACTCCAGCATTCCGTCGCCAATCCTGATCAATTTTAGCCATGAAATCAGTGACTGGCACCACATTATTCGATCTTTGTCCCAATGCGGCTCCAGTCCGGCCATTCCAGGCCGTCCATATGCATCCAGATTCGGACCGCCTCGCCCACGAGGTGCGTTTCCGGGATCGCACCGATATAGCGGCTGTCGCGGCTGTTGTCGCGGTTGTCGCCCATCATGAAGAAATGCCCTTCAGGTACCCGGTACCTGCCGTCCAGCACGTTGCGGTCCGGCTCGGTGATCATGATGTCGTGCTCCCTGGCACCAAGGGTCTCCCGGACGACCTGCGGAAACTTACCCCCCGGGTCGGCCTGCAACGGCACCGATACGCCGTTGACGGTCAGGCGATGATCCGAATAGACGATTTCGTCACCGGGCAGACCAATGACGCGCTTGATGTAGTTTACGTTCGGCTCCGACGGCAGCCGAAACACCACCACGTCGCCACGCGCCGGCTGGCCGGTCTCGATGAACTTTTTCTCAATGACCGGCAAGCGCAGACCGTAGGAATACTTCTTCACAAAAATATAGTCGCCCTGCAGGAGCGTGGGCATCATGGATCCCGACGGAATCCGAAACGGTTCAAAAATGAACGAGCGGATGACAAGCACAAACAACAGCACCGGAAAGAACGATCGGCTGTACTCGATGATCACGCCGCGACCACCGTTCTCGACCGGTTCGCGTCGCTTGTTCAAATAGAATCTGTCGAATGCGACGACTGCGCCGCTGAACGCCGTCAGCAGTGTCAAAATCAGTGCAAGATTAATGTTCAATGAAGCCTCTCACTTTTCCACTCGTAAGACCGCGAGAAACGCCTCCTGAGGTATCTCCACGGAACCAATCTGTTTCATGCGCTTTTTTCCAGCCTTCTGCTTCTCAAGCAACTTTCGCTTGCGGGTGACGTCGCCACCATAGCATTTGGCGGTCACGTTCTTGCGCAGCGCCTTGACGGTTTCGCGGGCGATGACTTTAGCGCCGATCGAAGCCTGAATCGCGATATCGAACATCTGTCGTGGGATGATCTCGCGCATCTTCTGCGCGAGGTCGCGCCCGCGCCG
>CAYXKM010000170.1:0-3585 GCA_964465665.1 uncultured Woeseiaceae bacterium | reverse complement strand
TGAGGCTGCCGAAAAAGCTGCCGAGGGCGATGCGGCAGCTTTGCGCAAGTGGCTGTTGCCTGCCGATACAGCACTGGCCGATTGGCCCTCAGCTTGCATCAGCGCCGAGGATGCCGGCCGATTCACCGGTGGTCAGCGGGTTCCGTGGAGCGGCGACACGTCGATGCCCAACAGGCTCGTGCGCGTCTACGGCAACGAACTGACGTTTCTGGGAGTAGGCCAGGTTGACAATGACGGGTGGCTTGCGCCGAAACGCATATTTCGTTGATTCGTCACAGGTACCGGCCCTGGCCACGCTAAACGCCGGTGCCCTTGCCGACAAATCGGTACGGCGCAGGCGTTGGAAAAGACGGCGAAAAAGCCCTGTTTTTTATAAGTTTTGGACTATTAACCGGCCGAATGAGAGGCTAGAATAGCGCGCTCAAAAACAAGGCCCAGACTATACAGAGAACGATTGGAGTTTCTTAAAGATGTCACTCAAAAGTGAGAGCAAGAGCAACATAGTCGCGGAGTATGCCCGCGGAGAATCAGACACCGGTTCGCCTGAAGTTCAGGTTGCGCTGCTGTCTGCACGTATTGCAGAACTGACCGAGCATTTCGGCAGACATTCAAAAGATCATCATTCCCGGCAAGGCTTGCTGAAAATGGTAAACAAGCGGCGCAAGTTGCTCGATTATCTGAAAGGCAGAGACCAGGACCGGTATCGCGAGCTGATCGATCGGCTCGGCTTACGCCGCTAGTTTCTACGCGGCATCCCAGGCAATGAAAAACCGGAACTGTCGGCCCTGAAACGGGCAATCGACCGGATTTTCGTGTCCCCGAATTTAATCAATCGAGTAGCAAAGTGAAATCGACCAAGAAATCGTTCCAGTACGGTGAACATCAGGTAACTATAGAGACCGGCGCAATAGCGCGTCAGGCAGACGGGGCCGTGCTCGTTAACATGGCCGAGACCGTCGTTCTTGTAACTGCGGTAGGCAGGAAACACGCTGAGCCCGGCCGGGACTTCTTTCCGTTGACGGTCAATTATCAGGAAAAGACCTATGCCGCCGGTAAAATACCGGGTGGATTCTTCAAACGCGAGGGCCGCCCGAGCGAAAAGGAAACCCTGGTTTCCCGATTGATCGACCGGCCACTGCGTCCGCTGTTTCCGAAAGGGTTCACCAACGAAGTGCAGGTAATTGCGACTGTTGTCTCGCTGAACCCCGACGTCGATCCGGATGTGCCGTCGCTGATTGGCGCTTCAGCCGCCCTGGCCATTTCCGGAATGCCTTTCGCCGGCCCGATTGGCGCAGCCAGGGTAGGCTTCAAAAACGGCAATTACATTCTGAACCCGGGTAAGGCAACTATGGCCGAGTCGCAACTGGACCTCGTCGTAGCAGGGACAGCCGATGCCGTGTTGATGGTCGAGTCCGAAGCGAAGTGCCTGTCCGAGGATGTAATGCTTGGCGCGGTCATGTTCGGTCATGAACAGATGCAAGCGGCAATCCGCGCAATCAACGAACTCGCCGGAGACGTCGGCAAGCCTGCCTGGCAATGGCAATTACCGGTGACCGACACTGCCCTTGATGCTGCCGTTTCTGCGGTTGCAAAGGACGGGCTGGCAGCGGCGTACCAGATTACGGACAAGATGCAGCGCCAGGCCAGTGTCGCAGCAGCCAAGGCATCGACAGTCGAATCGGTTGCCGGCGGTGCGAACAGCGCCTGGTCCGCCGAACACGTGACGGGAGCATTGTCGAAGCTCGAGAAACGCATCGTGCGGGACCGGGTTATTGCCGGGGCGCCGCGCATCGATGGCCGAGATCACAAGACTGTGAGGCCAATCAACGTCGAAGTCGGCATTCTGCCACGTGCGCATGGCTCTGCGATTTTTACGCGTGGCGAAACCCAGGCCATAGTGGTCACAACGCTCGGTACCGGTCGGGACGCACAGATCATTGATGCCATCGAGGGTGAGCGCAAAGAGCAGTTCATGCTGCACTACAACTTCCCGCCGTATTGCGTCGGTGAGACCGGCTTCGTCGGCTCACCGAAACGTCGTGAAATCGGCCATGGGAAGCTGGCGAAGCGGGGCATCCAGGCTGTCATGCCGTCAATGGATGCCTTCCCGTACGTCATTCGTGTGGTTTCCGAGATTACGGAGTCGAATGGATCGAGTTCCATGGCCTCGGTTTGCGGTACGAGCCTTGCGTTGATGGATGCCGGTGTGCCGACCAGTGCGCCGGTAGCCGGGGTGGCGATGGGCCTGGTCAAGGAAGGGGACAAGTTTGCCGTCCTGACGGACATCCTTGGAGATGAAGATCATCTCGGCGATATGGATTTCAAAGTTGCCGGTACAAAAACGGGCGTTACCGCTCTGCAGATGGATATCAAGATCCAGGGAATTACCCAGGAGATCATGAAAAAAGCGCTCGATCAGGCGAAAAATGCGCGATTGCATATACTCGCCGAAATGGCTGCGGTCATCGCAGAGCCGAGGAAGGAAATGTCTGAATGGGCGCCGACGATCATAACTTTCAAGATCGACCCGGAGAAAATCCGCGACGTTATCGGCAAGGGCGGTTCTGTCATACGCGCGATGACCGAAGAAACCGGCGCGACTATTGATATTGAGAACGACGGTACGGTGCGCATTGCTTCCGTAGATGGCGCATCCGGCAAGGAAGCACGACGCCGTATCGAGCTGATTACCGCCGAAGTCGAAGTGGGCCGCGTTTATGAAGGGCGAGTCGCAAGACTCATGGATTTTGGCGCCTTCGTCACCATCCTGCCCGGCAAGGATGGGCTTGTGCATATCTCTCAGATTTCGAACGAGCGCGTTGAAAAGGTCAGCGACAAACTGTCAGAAGGCGACATCGTGCAGGTGAAGGTCCTGGAAGTTGACCGACAGGGTCGTGTACGCCTCTCGATGAAGGAAGTCGAGGCAGCCTGATTGGCAGTGGCACAGTGTCTGAAGCAAAACGGCGCCCTTGAGGCGCCGTTTTTTTCTGCATGAGGCCGATCCGGACGTGCTTGGCAGCCAATTCACATGCCGGGCATCGCGTACGCGTCGGGTATCGCGTCGCTGATCTGCGCTTCCAGAAAATCGATGATCCGACTCGGTAGATAGTAGCTTGGCCGCCAGGGCGTGCCCCCGTCTATGAACCCGACATGTCCGCCGTTGGCACTGACCTCCAGTGTTACGAAGTCCGATAAGGCGTCCTCGGTCGGGATCATGTCAGGGGTCATGAACGGGTCGTCGAGCGAGTTGATTACCAGGGTCGGGCGTTCGATGCTGGCGAGAAACCGGATCGAGCTGCAGCGATCGTAGTACTCATCCTTATTGGCGAAGCCGTGCAGTGGTGCTGTCACAGCGTCATCAAATTCAGCGAACGTACGGGCCCGCATGGTCCGTCGCCAGTCGAATGCGGCTGTATGCCGATTAAACTTGCGGCTTACTGACTTCTTCATGCGCCTTAGTAAGTGTCTCTGATAAATCCTTGAAAAACCTTGACTAAGTGCGGCTGCGCATGTGTGCAAGTTCAGCGGCACGCTGACCGCGGCAGCGGCGTGTAGCGGCGTTGCCATGCCGTCTTCGCCCAGATA
>CAYXKM010000169.1:0-2589 GCA_964465665.1 uncultured Woeseiaceae bacterium | reverse complement strand
TGGCGCGCAAGATCGGCGTCGAAAATCGTCGTGCCGGGCACGTCGAGGTAAGGTTTATCGAGCGACATCAGTGCATCTCCTCCGACCAGTACAGCCGCATCGGGTTGTCGACGAGCAGCTTCCGCTGCAGTTCCCTGGTCGTCGCTATGTTCGGGATGAAGTCGACCAGCAGACCGTCATCGGGCATGTGCGTTTTCATGTTCGGGTGCGGCCAGTCAGTGCCCCACAGGACCCGGTCCGGGAATTCCTCCACCACGCGCCGCGCGAACGGTATCACGTCGGCGTAACCCGGCGGGCCGGTACGCGACAGCCGTTCCGGGCAACTGACCTTGCACCAGGCATCGCCGTGGTCGCGCATCAGTTCGAGGAAACGACCAAATTCCGCACCGTCAGGATCCTTGGAAACGTCCGGCCGGCCCATGTGATCAACGACCAGTGGCGCCGGCAAGTTTGCGAAAAATTCATAACGTTCCGGCAGGTCCGCGGCTTCGAAGTACACCACGACATGCCAGCCGAAATCCGCGAGGCGCCTGGCGAGATCGAGGTATTCGCGCTCGGGCCGGGCATCCACCAGCCGCCTGACGAAATTGAAGCGCGCGCCGCGCACACCAGAGCGGTGCAGCGCTTCGAGTTCCCTGTCGGACACATCCGCCCGCACACTCGCAACACCGCGCGCGCGGCCTTCCGAGTTCTCCAGCGCATCGCAGAGCGCGCGATTGTCGTGTCCGTGGCAGGTCGCCTGCACGATGACGTTGCGCTCGAACCCCAGGAAGTCCCTCAATGCCCAGAGTTTCTCCTTCGGCGCATCGCAGGGCGTGTACTTGCGCTCCGGGGCATACGGGTACCTGTCGCCCGGGCCGAAAATGTGGCAGTGGGCGTCGACCGCGTGCACAGGAACACGAAACGCCGGGCGCGCGGGGTTTTCTGCAAAGCACAACCAGTCGGCGTCCATCGCAAACTTCTCGAACTTCGTCATCGTCCCTGCGCCTTGAGTATGACATCGAGCCGCGGATAGACACGGCGGATGTTTCCGGAAAACACTTTCTCGCGGTCTGCCTCGCTCAGGACCAGGCTGTCCAGGTAGCGCTTCGTGTCGTCGAAGTAATGACCGGTCTCAGGATCGATGCCGCGCACGGCGCCGACCATTTCCGAGCCGAACAGGATGTTGTCGATGTCGATCACTTCGAACAGCAGGTCGATGCCCGGCTGGTGATACACGCAGGTATCGAAAAACACGTTGCGCATCACGTGGTCGGCGAGCGGCGGACGTTTCAGCATGTCCGCGAGTCCCCGGTACCGGCCCCAGTGATACGGCACGGCGCCGCCGCCGTGCGGGATGACGAAACGCAAGTCGGGAAAATCGCGAAACAGGTCGCCCTCGAGGAACTGCATGAAAGCCGTCGTATCGGCATTGATGTAATGCGCTCCCGTCGAATGAAAATTCGGGTTGCAGGTGCTGGATACATGAATCATCGCAGGCACATCGAGTTCGACCATTTTCTCGAAAAACGGATACCAGGCACGATCGGTCAAAGGCGGTGACGTCCAGTGACCGCCGGAAGGATCCGGGTTCAGATTGCAGCCGACGAAGCCGAGCTCGTTGATGCAACGCTTAAGTTCCCCGATCGACTCTGATATCGGGACGCCCGGCGACTGCGGCAACTGGCAGGCGCCGACGAAGTTTTCCGGATACAGGTCCACGACCCGCTTGATGAGGTCGTTGCAGGCGCGCGACCAGGCTTTCGATACCTGCCCGTCGCCCTGATGATGGGCCATCGCGGAAGCGCGCGGCGAGAACAGGGTGACATCCGCACCGCGTTCTTTTTGCAGCCGCAACTGGTTTTGCTCGATGGTTTCGCGTATCTGATCGTCGCTGATGCGGGCAGGTACCGGCGGCGGCAGCGACGGATCGTTGAAATGCGCAAGCTGCGCTTTGCGGTAGGCCTGGTGCGGCTCGGGCGCGGTCGTGTAGTGGCCGTGACAGTCGATGATCAGCATGTCGTGTTGCTCCGCAGCTCGTCGCGTATCGCATCCAGCATCGGCGCAAGTTCGCCCTGTTGCAATGCGCGCGGAAACCGTGCCGCCCACGCCTGCCGTGTTGCACAAGCCGAGCTCATCAGCGGCTCGATGCCCGCCGCCGATACGGTCGCGGCAACTTCGTCCATTTCCTCGGCGCGTCGTGCGCCGTGTTCGATGCTGCGCCCGATCAGGTAATGCGCGAAGGCAGGCCAGTCGCGCCCCGCCATCAGGTCGCCGAGCGACTCGAGCACGGCTTGGTCCACGCCGTAATGACGAGCCGCGAGCAAGCTCTCGGCAACGATGGCTTCGATGCCCTTGATGATCACACTCCGGCACATCTTGGTCGCGGACGCCGGACCGATGTCGGCGGAGAACACACGCGCGCCGCTGAAACCGAGGGCCCGCGCCTGCTGCTCAAATGCCCCAGCGTGCGGCCCGCCGAGCAGTATCGGCGAGCACATGCGCTTTGGCGCGATCGGCGCCATCACCGCGGCTTCGACATAGCGTCCGCCCGCATCGCTGACCATTGCGGCGCAGCGGCGCTTGGTATCGGGTGCGACCGAGTTGAGG
>CAYXKM010000168.1:0-2632 GCA_964465665.1 uncultured Woeseiaceae bacterium | reverse complement strand
GTCCGGCGCGACCGGCGAGAATCTCCCTTGGATCCGGCTGACAGCAAATCCGGTGACAGTTACCGCGGTTGGCCGTGACTGCGCTGGAGATGGGGTAACTGTCACCCGAATTGGAGGGTAACTGTCACCGCGATTGTAATTTCCGGAATTCAGGTTACTGTCACCGAATCCAGGGTTACTGTCACTGTGACTGCAGCAGGGGAAGTACCGAATTGGCTCCAAAAAAACCACTCGCACCGGAAACCAGCGCCGCACAGGCCTTGCATTTCATCGACAAGATCACCGGCGCAATCGTCCCGGCCATACAGCCCTCGACGACCTTTGCCCGGGATAGCGACTATGCGCTCATATCGGCCGACCACAGTTACGGGCGTGACCAGAACCCGAGTTACCTGGCGGCCGAGAAGCTCGTGGCCAACCTCGAGGGCGCCGAGTCCGCATTGTTGTTTTCATCCGGGATGGCGGCCGCGATGGCTGTGGTCCAGTCGCTCGAGCCCGGCGATCACATCGTGGCGCCGAAGGTCATGTACTGGGGCCTGCGCAACTGGCTGGTGAAGTTCTGCGCAAACTGGGGCCTCGATCTCGACCTGTACGACCTCGCGGATCCCGCCGCGCTGGCCCAATGCGTCAAGCCCGGCAAGACCCGCCTGGTCTGGATCGAAACGCCGTGCAACCCGACCTGGGACGTGGTGGATATCGCCGCCGCATCCCGCGTCGCGCGCGCTGCCAAAGCGATGCTCGTGGTGGACTCGACCGTCGCGACGCCCGTGCTGACGAGGCCCATCGAACTCGGCGCGGACATCGTGATGCATTCTGCGACCAAGTACCTGAACGGTCACGGCGACGTGGTCGCGGGCGTGTTGGCGACAGCGAAGAACGATGCGTTCTGGGAACGCGTATCGGAGGTCCGGTCGCACGGGGGTGCCATCGCCGGATCATTCGAAGCCTGGCTGTTGCAACGGGGCATGCGTACGCTGTATCTGCGGGTACGCCAGGCCAGTGCCTCGGCTATGAGCATTGCCAGCCATTTCGACCGCCATCCGAAGCTGTCCTCGGTGCTGTATCCAGGCCTGACAAGCCATCCGGGCCACGCGGTCGCGAAACGGCAGATGCACGGCGGCTTCGGCGGCATGCTGTCGTTGCGGGTGAAAGGCGGCGAATCAGCCGCGCTCGCGGTCGCGACCCAATGCCGCGTATTCATACCCGCGACGTCCCTGGGCGGGGTAGAGAGTCTCATCGAGCACCGCTATTCGATCGAAGGTGCGTCAAGCCCGATACCGAAGGACCTGCTGCGACTCTCTGTCGGCATCGAACATGTCGATGACCTGATTGCCGACCTGGAACAGGCCCTGGGCTGAGTTCAGTCGCTCTCCGCCGAAAAATCCTCGCCGGCTTCGTGGCTCGCGAATACATGCGCCTCGCCGTCCTTGCCTACAGCGATGGTATCGAAAGACTGCGGCCGCGGATGTTCCATGCCCGGTGAACCGAGCGGCATGCCCGGCACGGAAAGTCCCTTGATGTTTGACGGCTTCAGTCGAAGCAGCGCAAGGATGTCCTTCGCCGGTACATGACCTTCGATGAAGTACCCGCCTACCTCGGCGGTGTGGCAGGAATACAGCGATTGCGGAATGCCGGTCGCTTCTTTCAGGTCGTAGATGCCCGGATTTTCGGTGACTTCGACCGTGAACCCGTGTTCACGCAAATGATCGGCCCAGATATCACAGCAACCGCAGCCCGGGTTCTTCTGCATGTTCACATGCAGCGACTGCGCTCCGGTGGTTTCCGTGTCTGTGTCTGGGTCTGTGCGCTGCGTCTGCTCGTCGGCACTCGCTGCCGGGAAATACAGGATGAGACACAGGACCACCCAAAGTCGCATCGCATTCATTCCGCCACCGCCTCGAATTCATATAACGCCTTGAGTACAGGCGACATCGGCTCGCCGTATCGGCCGAACCAGTCCTGGTAGAGCCGCAGTATCCTCGCTCCCCGGTAAACGCTGGCAAGGGCACGGTCGGTCACCAGCCGGAATTCCGTGTCGTCGCGCGGCAGCATCAGCGCGTACGGTTCGAGGGAGAACACGTCACGTGTAATCATAAACTTTGCGCGGTCGGCGCTGCGGAAGACCTGGCCGATCAGCATGGCACGATCCGAGGAATAGCCGTCAACTTTGCCGGCCGACAGCAGCTCCATACCCTCGTCATGTGACTCGATCATTCTCAACTTAATCTTGTATTCGTTATTGGTGATGAACCTGCGCAGTGCCGCTTCGGTAGTGGTGTGGCGGATGACTGCGACGGTCTTCCCCGACACATCCTCGATGGAATTGATGGGCTTGTCCTTGCGCGACAAAACCGCGGCGCCCGTGATGAAAGTCATCAGGCTGAAATCGACACGCGCCCGGCGCGACAACGTCACCGTGGTTGTGCCGCATTCGATGTCGATGGCGTGCGACTCCACGGCCGCCATGCGGTCCTCCGGCGAAATTATCGGGACGTAGCGAATCTCGAGGTTTTCGAGACCTGTGGCCTCTTTGACTGCATTCGCCACGTGTTGGCACAAAGCGATGGAAAAACCCGTCGGTTTGCCGTCTTCGCCGTCGAAAGACATGGGCGGCGCATCCGGCACATAGCCG
>CAYXKM010000167.1:0-3104 GCA_964465665.1 uncultured Woeseiaceae bacterium | reverse complement strand
CAGACGGTCGCGCGCACGGAGGGCGATCAGAAATACATCGCCTGCAATGCGGACGAAGGAGACAGCGGAACGTTTTCCGATCGCATGCTGATGGAAGGCGATCCTCTGACCCTCATCGAGGGCATGCTGATCGCCGGCTTTGCGGTTGGTGCAAGCAAAGGCTATGTGTATTTGCGATCGGAATACCCACTGGCGCGAAAGATTTTTTCGCAGGCATTGATGGTGGCGCGTAATGAAGGCTGGCTCGGCGCGAATATCCAGGGCAGCGGCTTCAGTTTCGACATCGACCTGCACATCGGTGGCGGTTCCTACGTGTGCGGCGAGGAAACCGCGATGCTGGAAAGCCTCGAGGGCAAAGCGGGACTCATACGCTACAAACCGCCGTTGCCGGCGATTGCCGGTCTTTTCGCCAAGCCGACCGTGGTGAACAACGTCATCACGCTGGCGTCGGTGCCGCGCATCGTCGCCGACGGCGCGGACATTTACGCGGACTACGGTCCCGGGCGCTCCAAGGGCACGCTGGCTTTCCAGCTCGCCGGCAACATAAAACGCGGCGGGCTGGTGGAGCTCGCTTTCGGCTCGACGCTCCGGGAACTCATCGAGGATTTCGGCGGCGGCACGTCCTCCGGGCGGCCGGTTCGCGCCGTACAAGTGGGCGGGCCGCTGGGGGCTTACTTCCCGGACGCCCTGCTCGATACGCCGCTGGATTATGAAAAATTCAGCGCATTGGGCGGCATGGTCGGGCACGGCGGAATAGTCGTATTTGACGATACCGTAGACATGGGTGCCCAGGCCCGCTTCGCCATGGAATTCTGCGCCGCCGAGTCCTGCGGCAAGTGCACCCCGTGCCGGATCGGCTCCGTACGCGGGGTTGAGGTCATCGATCGCATCCTCAACGACGAGAACCGTGAGGCCAATCTGGCCCTGCTGTCCGAGCTTTGTGACACCATGGTCGACGGCTCGCTGTGCGCCATGGGCGGATTGACACCGTATCCGGTCCGCAGTGCGCTAAAATACTTTCCCGAAGACTTCGAATCCACGGCAGGAGACCGGCCATGAGCCTCATCAAATATTCCGATCTCGGCACGCCCCCCAGCAACACCGGGCGTAGCGTCAAGGTCGAAATCGACGGCTTGCCGGCAACCGTCAAGGCCGGCGACACCATCCTGCGCGCCGCGCGCGAGTCCGGTGTCGACATCCCCAAACTCTGCGCCACCGACAGCCTGAAACCCTTCGGCTCCTGCCGGCTGTGCCTGGTCGAAATCGAGGGGCGCAAGGGTTACCCCGCCTCCTGCATCACGCCCGTCGAGGAAGGCATGGTCATTCGCACCCAGACGCCGGCGCTGGCGAAACTCCGCCGCAACGTAATGGAACTCTATATTTCGGATCATCCGCTGGATTGCCTGACCTGTTCGGCCAACGGCGATTGCGAGCTGCAGGACGTGGCCGGTGCGGTCGGCCTGCGCGAAGTGCGCTACGGATTCGACGGCGAGAATCATCTTTACGAAGCGACCGACGACAGCAACCCGTATTTTTCCTTCGACCCGAGCAAATGCATCGTCTGTTCGCGCTGCGTGCGCGCTTGCGACGAAGTCCAGGGCACTTTTGCGCTGACCATCGAAGGCCGTGGTTTCAACTCCAAAGTGTCCGCAAGCATCGGCGAGAAATTCCTCGACTCCGAATGCGTCTCGTGCGGCGCCTGCGTACAGGCCTGCCCGACCGCGACGTTGATGGAGAAAACCATCATCGATCACGGTCAGCCGGAGCACAGCGTGTTAACCACCTGTGCTTATTGCGGCGTCGGCTGTTCTTTCAAAGCCGACATGAAAGGCGACCAGGTCGTGCGCATGACACCGCACAAGGACGGCCAGGCGAATCACGGCCACGCGTGCGTGAAGGGCCGATTTGCCTGGGGCTATGCCACGCACGCCGATCGCGTACTCGATCCGCTGATTCGCGACAGCATTGACGAACCGTGGCGCAAAGTGAGCTGGGAGGAGGCGATCCAGTTCGCCGCAAGGCGATTCCGCGAGATCCAGGCAAAGTACGGACGCAAGTCCGTCGGCGGCATTACATCGTCCCGCTGCACCAATGAAGAAGTGTTCATCGTGCAGAAACTGGTGCGCGCCGCTTTCCTCAACAACAACGTCGATACCTGCGCGCGCGTCTGCCATTCGCCGACTGGCTACGGACTGAGGAAGACGCTGGGCGAGTCGGCCGGCACGCAGCCTTTCGACAGCGTCATGGATGCCGACGTCATCATCGTCATCGGCGCAAATCCGACCGAAGGCCATCCGGTGTTTGCATCGCAGATGAAGCGCAGGCTGCGTCAGGGTGCGAAGCTCATAGTCGTCGACCCGCGCAAAATCGACCTGGTGCGCTCGCCGCACGTCCAGGCCGATTACCACCTGCCTTTGCTGCCGGGCACCAACGTGCCGGTGATCAATTCCTTTGCGCACGTGATCGTGAGCGAAGGGCTTGCCGACGAAGCCTATGTCGCGGAGCGATGCGACCGGGAATCGTACGAAGCCTGGAAACAATGCGTGCTGAAACCGGAGTACTCGCCGGAGAACGTGGCAAAGATTGCCGGGGTCAGTGCCGAGGACATACGCGGCGCCGCACGCCTGTACGCCACCACCGGACGCGGTGCGATCTATTACGGCCTTGGCGTTACCGAACACAGCCAGGGCTCGACCATGGTCATGGGGATGGCGAATCTTGCCATGGCCACCGGCAACGTCGGATTTACCGGTTGCGGCGTCAATCCGCTTCGCGGCCAGAACAACGTGCAGGGATCCTGCGACATGGGTTCGTTCCCGCACGAACTGCCCGGTTACCGGCCGGTGCAGGACGACGAAGTACGCGGCCGCTTCGAGGCGATGTGGGGCGTCGAGCTCGACGCCGAGCCAGGCTACCGCATTCCGAACATGTTCGATGCGGCAATTGCGGGTGTTTACAAGGGCATGTACATACAGGGCGAGGATCTCGCCCAATCCGATCCGAACACGCAACACGTCGAGGCCGCGCTCGGCAGCCTGGAATGCGTCGTCGTGCAGGACCTGTTCCTGAACGAAACCGCAAAATTCGCGCACGTGTTCCTGCCG
>CAYXKM010000166.1:0-8355 GCA_964465665.1 uncultured Woeseiaceae bacterium | reverse complement strand
CCAGCAGAGATCGATATCGTGCAAGCATAATCAGGCCAACCTCGTCCACTCTGTTTGAAATCGCCATTAGCTTACTCCGCTATCGCTGAACATTCAGTGAATGGCTCTCTGCAGTTCGATTGCCCCGCAAGCGGCAGACACCGCTTGCGGGGCAAAAGTTCCTGGTGAGTGACGTCGACCGGGCATGCACCGCTCAGGCAGCTTCGACGGTTATGCGTCGCGACTGTACGAGCGCTTTCTTCGGAATGGCGACTTCGAGGATGCCATTTGCCGATTTCGCCGTGATATTTTCCGGGTCCGCGGATTCGGGCAGGCTGAATCGGCGATAGAATTTGCCGCTCAGGCGCTCGATTCGATGAAGGCCGTTGGCATTCTCGCTTTTCTCGGAATATCGCTCTCCGGTAAGGCTGAGTGCGCCGTTCTCCATGCTGATATTGATGTCTTTCGGATCGACGCCTGGCAGGTCGGCGCGCAATACAAACCGGTCATTTTCCTCGACTACGTCAACCGCCGGAATGTAATCCGCAACACTGTTGCCCGTCTCATCCGCACCGGCGATGCCGAAGCGGCGTCCGGCCAGCTGCTCGAAATCCTTTTGCAACAGGTTCATGAGGCTCCAGGGCTCAAATCTCGTAATGTGCATGCTGATACTCCTGTGAATGCTCCTGATAATGTTCGCTGCCCGCAGGCAGCGGCTACTCGCTTGCCCCTGAAAATAGGGCCGATAGCGGGCATTTCAAGTCAGCTTGCAACAGACTCTGGCACCCTTCCGGATCGACGGATTGCGGCCCCGGTTCGGTTGACTTAATGCCACTAGATGTTGTGAAAAATAAATTTCACGAAAGTGTCATTTTTTTCTTCCGTATTTTAAAGAACTTACTGCGTTATATTCTATAACTAATTGTATTATATAATAAAAAGCAGCCCTAAAAAAATACGGCCGGGCCTTGACAGTCGCCGAAGTCGGGCATAATCTTGTGCCTTGGTTGGCACAACATCTAGTGCCTGCAATAACGAACAAAGTAGCCAGTTTTGGCACTCGTCGCTTGGGTTAGACACAGCGGCGAGCGGGGAACTTTTCGCCCGGCCGAATGCCGGCCGGACGAATCGCTTGGGGCCTCCGCGGTGACAAAAGGGGAGTCAGGGACCACATGAAGTCCGCAGTCAGTTTTGAAGCCAGTACCGTAGCCGACATTACCTTTCAGCCAGCATCGATCGACATCTGGGAAGCCAAATACCGCCTGGTCGCCAAGGACGGACGCGTAATCGACAGCGAAGTCGATGACACCTACCGTCGTGTCGCGAGGGCACTTGCCGACGTCGAGGCAGAACCGCTGCGAGAGCAGTGTTTCGAGGAATTTCTCTGGGCACTCCGCAGCGGGGCGATCCCGGCGGGCCGCATCATTTCCAACGCGGGCGCTAAGGAACACAAACCCGCGACCTCCACGATCAATTGCACGGTATCCGGGACCGTAGCGGATTCGATGGACAACATCCTGAACAAGGTGCACGAGGCCGGCCTGACCCTGAAAGCCGGCTGTGGTATCGGCTACGAGTTTTCGACCCTGCGACCGAGGGGCGCGTATGTCACCGGTGCGGGCGCGTATACATCCGGTCCTTTGTCGTTCATGGATATCTACGACAAGATGTGTTTCACCGTGTCGTCGGCGGGAGGTCGTCGCGGCGCACAGATGGGCACCTTCGATGTCGGCCATCCGGACGTACTCGATTTCATTCGTGCGAAGCGCGAGGACGGCCGCCTGCGGCAGTTCAACCTGTCGCTCCTGATTACCGACGAGTTCATGCGGGCGGTAACCTCGGACTCGAGCTGGCAACTCGCTTTTCCGGTCACGGCAAGGGAGGTCGAGCAGGACGGACTCGACGTCGGGAATTCATCCCAGTTTGTTTGGCGAGAGTGGCCGGAACCGCAGAATTACGTGCGCAGTTCCGAGGGCCTGGTCGCGTGCAAGATCTACAAGACCTTGCCCGCGCGCCGTGTGTGGGATGTCATCATGGGGTCTACCTACGATTTTGCCGAGCCTGGCTTTGTTCTGATAGACAAGGTCAACGAGATGAACAACAACTGGTTCGTCGAGAACATCCGCGCGACGAACCCCTGTGGCGAACAGCCGTTGCCGCCGTACGGATCATGCCTGCTTGGTTCCATCAACCTGACCAAGTTTGTGGTCGAGCCGTTTAGGCCGAAAGCACGCTTCGAGTGGGACGAGTTCCGCAAGGTCGTGCGGGTATTCACGCGCATGCTGGACTATGTCGTCGAGATCAACGGGTTGCCGTTGGCCCGGCAACGCGAAGAGATACTGCGCAAGAGGCGGCACGGGATGGGATTCCTCGGCCTTGGATCGACCATAACGATGTTGCGCATGAAATATGGCGATTCGAAGGCGGTAGCATTCACCGAAGAAGTCGCCAGGCAACTGGCCCTGGCCGGATGGGAAGCCGGTCTGGAGCTTGCCAGGGAAAAAGGCCCGGCACCGATCATGAACGAACAGTTCGAAGTCACCGAGGCCATGCTCGCGAAACGACCGGAGATGCTGGCGGACGGTTACAAGGTCGGTGACAAGGTGCCAGGCCGGGTATTGCACAGTCGCTACAGCCGGTACATGCAGCGTGTAGCCGAGGTTGCGCCGGATCTGGTCGACCAGTTGGCGGAGGTCGGTGCACGATTCACACACCACAGCTCGATAGCACCGACCGGAACGATTTCGCTGTCGCTGGCGAACAATGCCAGCAATGGCATAGAGCCGAGTTTCGCTCATCACTACTTCAGGAACGTCATCCGGCAGGGCAAGAAAACAAAGGAGAAGGTGAGCGTATTTTCGTTTGAGTTGCTGGCATATCGTGAACTGGTGAATCCGAAGGCAATGCCGGGTGGCGGAGAGGCCGAAGTCGGCAGCGACGGCCGGCTGCCGGATTACTTCGTAACGGCGGAGGACATTACACCGGAAGAACATGTCGATATTCAGGCCGCCGCGCAGAAATGGGTCGATTCCTCGATCTCGAAGACCGCGAACGTGCCGACGGACTATCCTTACGAGGATTTCAAGAACATCTACCTTTACGCCTACGAGCAAGGCCTGAAAGGCTGCACGACGTTTCGCTTCAATCCGGAGGCATTCCAGGGCGTACTGGTGAAAGAGCAGGATCTCAAGAATACGATTTACACCTTCAAGCTAGAGGATGACACCGAAATCGAACTCAAGGGTGACGAGGAAATCGAGTACGACGGCGAAGTGCACACGGCAGCGAATTTGTTCGATGCGTTGAAAGAAGGCTATTACGGCAAGTTCTGATCTGTAGCAGAACTTCGGAATCAGGTTCCGGAAAAGGCAACGGGAAAAGGCAGTATGAGCAGCAAGAAGATAGACAAGAAAATTGTCGGCTATGCAGTCAAGCAGAATGACCCCAAGGGCGAGCCCAAGGCGGAAAGCAACGCAGACGCCAGGGCCGACAGCAGCAAGAAGCCGGAGTATCGGCGTGAAGCCGCAACGGGCACGCGTGCGGAAGTCATCCGCATGCACGAGAAGCTCGAACGGCCGGAAATGCTCATAGGCTCGACGTACAAGGTCAAGACTCCCATTTCCGATCACGCCATGTATGTCACGATCAATGACATCATTCTCAATGAAGGCACCGAACATGAAAAACGTCGGCCATTCGAGATTTTCATAAACTCGAAGAATCTCGACCACTATCAGTGGATAGTCGCGTTGACGCGTATTATCTCAGCTGTATTCCGCAAGGGTGGTGACGTTACATTTCTCGTCGACGAGTTGAAGGCGGTATTCGATCCTCGCGGTGGCTACTGGAAGCCCGGTGGCAAGTTCATGCCGTCGATCATCGCGGAGTTGGGCTATATCGTCGAGAAACACCTGATCGCGATCGGACTCCTTGCAAATCCCAAGCTGGACGAGGGCCAGCAAAAACTGATCAGGGAAAAGCGCGCGGAGTTTGAGGCGAGTCAGCGACAACAGGATGCTTTCTCGAAAAGCAGTTATCCCGAGGGCGCGCAGCTTTGTACCAAATGCAGTACTGCTGCGGTGATCGTCATGGACGGGTGCATGACCTGCCTGAGCTGCGGCGATTCCAAATGCGGTTGACCGGCCCGCGCTGATCCGTCCTGGCGAACCGCGGTTCTGATGCCGCAGGAGTATCGCTCTCCGTGACTGCAGCGACCTGATGCGACTGGCCTATGTCATTGTAAGTTACCTCCTCGCACCGGTTTACGCGCTCTACTGGTTGTTCCGTGGCGTTGCCGAGAAAGCGTACTGGGAGCGGTTCGGTCAGCGGTTCGGTTTCGGCTATCCGGATCTCCCGGGTGGCACCATCTGGATACATGCCGTGTCGGTCGGCGAGGTCCAGGCCACCGCGCCACTCGTACGGCAACTGGCGGAGCGCTTCCCCGACCGGCCGATGCTGGTTACGACTGTGACCCCTACCGGTGCGGCCCGTGCACAGGCCCTCTTCGGTGACAGAGTTGCCCATTCGTACGTCCCGTATGAGGCAACTTTCGCCGTGAACCGTTTTTTTGCTGCCGTGAAGCCGGACCTGGCGCTGATCATGGAGACCGAGATCTGGCCCAATCTGTACTATGGCTGTGGCATGCGGAATATTCCGCTGGTACTGGTCAGTGCGCGGATATCGCCGAAATCGGTCGGAAAGTATCGGCGCTGGCTGCCATTGTTCCGCGAAACGCTTTCGTTCGGCATCGTCATAGCGGCGCAAAGCGAAGCCGACGCCGAGCGTTTCCGTTCACTGGGCGCCAACCCGTTGCGCACGTTGGTCACCGGAAACATCAAGTTCGACATCGAGTTACCGGCAGACTTGCAGATTAAAGGCGCGACACTGCGATCTCAGTGTTTCGGCAAACGCCCTGTGTGGATTGCAGCGAGCACTCATGACGGCGAAGAAGGGCCGTTGCTGGATGCGCATGCCCGCCTGCGGGAAACTCTGCCCGATGCGTTACTTGTGCTCGTGCCGCGTCATCCGGATCGTTTCAGCAATGTTGCCACGCTCTTGAGTCGTCGTGGCATCAAGTACGTGGCCCGAACGCAGGGCGTGTCGTGTACGCCAGACACGGAGGTGTTTCTTGGCGATACCATGGGTGAAGTTCCCTTGTTCTATGCTGCAAGCGACATTGCATTTGTCGGCGGGACCCTCGTACCCGTAGGCGGCCACAATCTGCTCGAACCGGCGGCACTGGGGCTGCCGATTGTGACGGGTCCCCATCTTTTCAACACGGAAGACATTGCCGAGATGTTTTCCAGCGTCGGCGCATCCCGGCTGGTGCACAACGACCTTGAATTGGCCCACACACTACGGGAGTGGTTTGAAAATCCCGAACTGGCGCAAGCTATCGGCAACAAGGGCCGCGACATCGTCATACAAAACCGCGGCGCGCTGGACCGGTTCCTTACGCTGCTGCAGCCATTGCTGAAAGGAATCGGTGGCTGACGACTACCGGTGGACTTCAACCCGGGTCGGAGGCTGCTCCTTCCTCGCTGATGGCCTGTTCCGGTGGCTTGCGTTCGCTGAGCCAGCGGTCGATTTCCTCCAGGTCCTGCACCTGCAATGTGCCGGTTGCCTGCTTGAGGCGCAGAACATTGCCGATGTAGGCGTAGCGGCTGCGATAGTAATTGGTAATTGCGGCATACACGGCGAACTGTGAGTTCAGCACGTCGACGATCGTGCGGGTGCCGACCTCGAACCCGGCTTCGGTTGCCTCCAGCGCCGTTCGGCTCGATTCAACCGCCTGCTTCAATGCCTGCACGCGACTGATTTCTGCCAGAACACCCAGATAGGCGTCGCGGGTCTGGCGTTCCGTTTCGCGCGCAACGCGCTGCAACTGCTCCCTGGATGCGCGATGCAGGTAAACGGCTTCACGAACCCGCGACGACGTGCGACCACCAGTGAAAATCGGCAAACTGATCTGGAGCGAGATCGAATCGCCCAAAAAGTCGGTATCGGCCGGAGTAACCGCAGGTGGATTTGGTGCCACGGTAAACACCTGGTCGCCGGCCTGCTCGTTGAATCTGCGGCCGGCAACCAGATCGATGGTTGGATAATGGCCGGTACGTCGAAAAGCGATTTCATCCCGTGCGACCTGTTCGCTCAGACGGCTCGAGACGACGGTCAGGTTTTGTGCCATAGCCAGGTCGACCCAACTGGCTTCGTCGGAAGGATTCGGCGATACCAGCGGGAACTCGTCGGTAGGTGCTGCAAGCGAGGCGACGTATTCGCCGGTAATTTCCCGCAAAAATTCGCGGGCGGTAGCCAAACTGCGTTTCGCGCTTATTTCGTCTGCCACGGCCTGGTCGTGGGCCGCTTGCGACTCCTGGACGTCCGTGATCGCGATCAGGCCGACTTCGAATCGCTGTTTCGCCTGTTCGAGCTGGCGTGCAATGGCCAGCCGATTGGCATGGATCGACGTCAATACATCCTCGGCTCCCAGGACTTCGAAGTATCGGGTTGCAACTCGTATTATCAGGTCCTGCTGGGCAGCTTCGTAGTCGGCTTCGGCGCGGGCAACTACCTTGTTGGCCTGTTTCAGGCCAACGACCTGGTCCCAGCGGAAAATGCTCTGGCGGAGCCCAATGTCCCAGGTATTCGTATCGAGTTCTGACGAGAATGTCGGACGCGTTACGCTATTCTCGTCCAGAACCAGCTGGGTACCCTCGGATTCCGACGTTGAGTAGGACGCGTTTGCAACAATCTGCGGGAACAGCAGACCACGCGCCTGGGGGGCGGCCTCCGATGCCGCCAGCCGCCGCGCGTCGGACTCGTGAATCAGCGGATCGCTTTGCAGCGCCTGCTGGTAAACCTCCAGTAACGAGGCCGCCCGTGCCTGGGGTACCAGGACGGCGCACAGCGCCGTGATTGCAAGGCAACGGATTCTGTAGAGTTTTTTCATCGTATTGCTTCCGTAGATTTGGTAGCCGAGTAGGCCGCCGTGGAGGTGTTATAGTCAGCTATATCACTAAATCAGTCAAGGATCGCCCTGGCAGCGCCACATCGGGTCGCGCTCAGTAGCGCGTGATGGACGGGTCGACGGTTTGCGACCAGAGGTCGATTCCGCCGTGGATATTTGCAACGCGCCTGAACCCGCAGGCTTTGAGGTATTCCGCAACCCGGCGGCTCCTGGCACCGGAATGGCACAACACGGCAGTTTGCATGTCCGGGTCGAGCTCACCCAGTCTTTCCGGTATGCACGCCATTGGAATGTGAACGGTGCCGCCGATGCTGGCCGTTTCAATCTCCCATGACTCTCGGACGTCAAGCAACTGCCAAAGTTCGCCGGCCTGTTGCCGGCGGCTCAGTTCCGATGGCTCGATTTCTTCTGTCATTTGAACGCAATTTTGTGGCGCACCGACAATAGATGCCACAGGACGCCATCCGGTTTCAAATTCATGTGCCGAGAATCCCGGTCAGAAACGGAATCTGTTGCCAATCGGGAAATTGACCAGCGGTGCCAGATCGGTCTCGAAAAGTGCGGTACTGGCCCAGTCCGATTCCCGACCTCGAACGATCAGCCGTGCCTCGCGTACGGGCGGTTCACCAATAACGGCGAACATCCGGCCGCCCGGTCGCAATGCCGAAACCAAGCGAGGATCGAAGCGGGGCAGTGATGCGGTGACGGCAATCGCATCGAACTCTTCGTCAGGCAGTTCGACGCAGGCGTCCATGCAGGCCAGTTCGACATTGGACAGACCCGCTTGCTCAAGTTTTGGCGCTGCGGCGGAGACAAACTGGTTGTATATGTCCAGGCTGTAAACCGACGACGCCAGCATCGCGAGACAGGCGGTGATGTAGCCACTGCCAGTACCAATTTCCAGCACCCTGTCGCTACGCGTGAGGTTAAGCGACTGCAACATCCGGCCTTCGACGATCGGTGTCATCATTTTTTGCCCATGCCCCAACGGGATCGCGGTGTCGGCAAAAGAGAGGTTTCGATAGCCTTGCGGCACGAAGTTCTCGCGTGCGACCACGGATATTACGTTCAGAACATTCAGTTCGGTGACGTCCCAGGCACGTACCTGCTGGGAGATCATTTGCTGCCGCGCGAACTCCGTATCCATGCTGTATGTACGCTTTAGTCCCTTGTTATTGTTGCGGTTTATTCGACCCGAGTCGAACGTCGATGACGCATACACCCAGCAAGTCTACCGTGCGTTTCAGAATTATGGTGAATTGCTGCAGTGCGCCGTAGCGGCTGGGATATGCTTCACCCTGAGTCCGGATACTGCTCGACAACACCTAAAATCTCCGACGAAGGAGATCCGTCACGAGCGCTCAATAATAACAAATGATCGTTTCACGGCATCATTTGCAAGATAGCCG
>CAYXKM010000165.1:0-9792 GCA_964465665.1 uncultured Woeseiaceae bacterium | reverse complement strand
GATGATGTCTCCCCAGGCATTGCAAAGACCTATCACCGCCTGTGCGCCAAAATGGCAATCCAGCGTGGGCCTTAAGGCTCCGCTCTTCTTGCCCTCCTCGAATATTCCCTCGAGTTGTCTCCGGTACTGGCTCCCGAGCTGTTTCAGCCGCGTACGTCGCTCTTCTGGCAGGTAGTGCCGTTCGTCGTTGTACACCTTGAGCGCTTCGTTCCGCTCGCGGTAACTCGAGAGGTGCGAAGTTATGGTTGCCAGCAACCTGGCTTCGAATGGCTGGGCGTTGGCAGCGATATCCTGCATCCGGTGTACGTACTCCTCGATACCGAAGAGGCATACCTCGCCGAGCGCCTCCTCTTTCGATTTGAAGTAGTAATAAAGGCTCCCCTGCTTGATGCCCAGCCGCTCCGCGATATCCCGTGTACTCGATCCATGAAAGCCTTTCTCGGCGAATACCGCTGCCGCTGACATGATGGCTTGCTTGCGCTGATCCTGATATCGGCTGCTGCCGGAGTGCTGTTTCACTTGAGATTCACGTCGCCCTGATTGCGGAAGAATTCTATAGATCAATAGAATAAATGGCAATAGCAAATTTTTATGTGTTTAGAAACAATAAATTACGATAATATATTATCTATTATATTATTGAATCCGTGCGTCTGGCAGCAGTCAGGCTTGGCTTAAGCTCGTATTCGCTGCCGCCCTCCGGCAACGAACGCAAGAACGATGACGGCCAGGGCCAGCACCAGCGGCAGGTTGCCGAACCGGGCGTAAGGCGTGAGTCCGGCCATTGGCGGAATGTCACGAGTCAGGGAAAGGAACTCGAATTGCGGACCGGAATTGAGGATTCTGCCCTTGTGGTCGACAAACGCACTGATGCCATTGTTGGTTGCCCGAACCATGTGGCGCCCTGCTTCCAGCGCGCGCATGCGCGCGATTTCCAGGTGCTGGTGCGGCGCGATCGTATCGCCAAACCAGGCATCGTTGCTGACGTTGATCAACACGCCGGCGTCCGGCAGCGCATAGAGCTGTTCCGCGCCATAGGCATCTTCGTAACAGATCGCCACTGACAGTTTCTCCCCGCCTGCTGTTTCCAGGAGCGGTTGCTCGGCGGCGCCCGGGGTCATGTCCGTATTTGGCAGGCTCATGAGCCGCATCCAGTTGCGAATGAAATCGGGCACTGGAAAGTACTCGCCGAACGGCACCAGGTGTCGTTTACGATAGGTTTGCCTGTCGCGGCCGTTCAACATGAGCACGCTGTTGTAAATGGCCCCGGTTGCAAAATCCCGTTCGAGGATACCGAGCAGCAACGACTGGCCGTTCAAGGCCAGTTCGTCCTCGATGGCCGCGAGGTAGTTCTCGATCTGATCCATGGCTGCCGGCAACGCAACTTCGGGCCAGACGACCAGTTCGTGATCGCGCCCGCCGAGCGTGGCGTCGCGATACAGGGCAAGTGTCTTCGGGAATTGCTCCGGCAACCATTTCTGATCCTGCGAAACCCCGCCCTGCACGATCGTCGTCCGGATTGCGGCGCCTGCAGGCTGCGTCCATTCAATCGACTGCAACAGGTAGCCGAGGATCCAGGGCGATACGGCGACAAACGCAAACACGGCACGGCGTCGCGTCGTCCCGGTCAAGACCGCCGCAAGGCTCGACGCAGTGCTGAGCAACAGCGCGCCAGACACCCCGTAAACGCCAGCAATCGGTGCAATTCCGGCCAAGGGTGAGTCGATCTGGCTGTACCCAAGCGTCATCCAGGGAAATCCGCTGAGGAACCAGCCGCGCAGCCATTCGACCAGGACCCAGGCTGCCGTCGCAACGACAACTAACGGTGCCGGACGGCCGCGCGCAAGCCGGCAAATGATCCAGGCTGTCGCTGCGTAATACACGCCCATGATCAATACCAGGCAGAGCAGCAGGAACATCGCGATCCACAGCGGCGCTTCGCCAAAAATATGGATCGAAACGTAGAACCAGTACGTACCGGCGAGAAACAGGCCGCAACCGAAGTAGAACCCGTGCCGCGCTGCGTTGCGCGGTGTACTGTATAAGGCACTGATCAGCAGCGGAGCAACGAGGATCGGCGCCAGCCAGAACTGCGACGAGGGGGCGAAGCTCAGCATGAGCAATGCGCCGGTGACAAAGTAGGCCAGATTCAGTAGTTTCGGATGAGCTTTTCGCAGTGCGGCAATTTGCACGCGCAGGGTTTGCGGCGATGAAGGGTCATGCAGGTCCATCGGTCGGCGTCAGGCGCTTTGCTGTTCCTGTGCAGGCGCCCGTTGCACCTGGAGCGTATCGACCCGACGCCGGTCCGCCTTGGTGACACGAAATTCGAAGTCACCGAAACGCACGACGTCGCCGCGACGCGGCAGCCGTCCAAGCTGCGCCATCACCAGCCCGCCGACCGTGTCGTAATCTTCATCGGGCAACTGCGCGTCGAAATGCTCGTTGAAGTCCTCGATGCGGGTCAGTGCCCGCACCGAATAGGTAGGCTGGCCCTCACGTTCGCCTTCGGGCTGAATATCCTGGTCCTCTTCCGGATCGTGTTCATCGCCTATCTCACCTACGATCTCTTCCAGAACATCCTCGATGGTCAGCAGGCCGGAGACGCCGCCGTATTCGTCCACAACGATGGCCATGTGGTTGTGGCTGTTGCGAAATTCCTTGAGCAGGGCATTCAGTCGTTTGGATTCGGGGATCACTACGGCAGGCCGCATTAGTTTGTCGATGCGCAAAGTTACTTCGCCCGGATTGCTGAAAAAACGCAACAGATCCTTGGCCAGCAGAATTCCGACCACCTCGTCCCGGTCTTCACCGATCACCGGAAAGCGCGAATGACCGGATTCGATGATCACCTGCAACATCTCGTCGAGACTCTGATCGCGGGCGATGACCACCATTTGCGAACGCGGAACCATGACGTCGCGCACCTGGGTCTCCGCAACCTCAAGAACTCCGGAAAGCATCTCCTGCTCTTCCGGGTCGAATACACTTTCAGACTGTTGAAACAGGTCCTGGATTTCTTCGCGGCTCCAGGGCTCACCCCGTATCGCGCGTACGACGCGCTTGAAAATCCCGGTTGATCCTGCGCCGCTGCTGGATGGCGGTTTGTCGTTCATTTTCCTGCTTTGATTTGACCGTTCGTGCTGCTATTGCGCACTGCCGGCCCTTTCCCTCACGCCAGATTGTAGCAGCTAAACGTCATCAATCGCGGTATATGGGTCGGCAATTCCCCGTGTTGCCAGGATACGGGTCTCGAGCGACTCCATGTCGGCGGCATCCCGCGCATTCTCATGGTCGTAACCGAGCAGGTGCAGGGTGCCGTGCAGCAACAGGTGCAGCCAGTGATGGTCCAGTTCCTTTCCCTGCTCGAGGGCCTCGCGCAGCACCACGGGACCACAAATGACGAGATCACCGAGCGAGCGGGTGCCGGTGTCGCCGCGCATTGCTGCCAGTTGCGCGTCTTCCGCTGGAAAAGCAAGTACGTTGGTGGCCTTGTCAACCCGCCGGAATCGCTTGTTAAGCTCGCGGCCTTCGTTTTCGCCGACGATGCGTACTGCCATCTCGAAGCCGCAGGTCTCGCCCGGGCAGGCAGCTGCGAGCACCTGGGAAATCCAGTTGCCGATCAGCTCTTCGTCCGGAACCTGTGCGATGCCCGATGCATTCTGTATATCAACCTCGACAACGGCGTTCATCGCTTGCTGACATCAGCTGTCGCCGTCCCTGTGAAACTTTCCATTTCCGTTGCCGTTCCCCTTGCCGTTTCCAGGGCCATTGCCGTTGGCCTCGTAGGCCTCGACGATGCGCTGCACCAGCTCATGGCGAACAACGTCTTGCGGCGTAAAAAAGGTGAACGCAATGCCCTTGACGTCCGACAGGATAGTGATTGCGTTCTTCAATCCCGACTGTTGTTCGGCAGGCAGGTCGATCTGCGTTATGTCGCCGGTTACGACAGATCGTGATCCGAAACCGATACGGGTCAGGAACATTTTCATCTGTGCGACACTGGTGTTCTGCGCTTCGTCGAGGATGACGAACGATTCATTCAGCGAGCGACCGCGCATGAAGGCAAGCGGTGCCACCTCGATCACGTTACGTTCGATGAGCCGCGCAACCTGCTCGGGCCCCAGCATGTCAAACAGGGCGTCGTACATCGGTCGCAGATACGGATCGACTTTCTGTGACATGTCGCCGGGCAGGAAACCGAGTCTCTCTCCGGCCTCCACCGCCGGTCGCACCAGCACGATCCGCCGCACCTGCTCGTTCTCCAGCGCATCGATCGCGCGGGCGACGGCCAGGTAGGTCTTTCCCGTGCCCGCCGGTCCGATGCCAAACGCCAGGTCGTGTTCGGTGATGCTTTTCAGATAGGCGCGCTGATTGGCGCTGCGCGCACGGATTCGTTTTCGCCGTGTCTGTATTTCGTACGGGCTGCCGTGGCCGCTCTGCTCTTCGGTCAGCAGTTCCGTTTCAGCAAAATGACCGTCGTTCATGGCCGACTCCTGCAAACACATGTGTACGCGCTCCGGATCCAGTCTTTCGGACCCGGTCAGGTTGAACAGATAGCGAATGATTTCGCTGCCGATGTGCGTCGCGCCGGGGTTGCCGGTTACGCGGAATCGATTTCCACGGCTGGCTATTTCAATGTTGAGGCGGCGTTCGATCTGTCGCAGATGCTCATCAAACTGTCCGCAGAGATTGGCGAGACGATTGTTATCGGCGGGTTCGAGGATGATGTCCTCGGATATATTTACGGCATTCAATGTCAGTCGCAGGAACCTTTTTCCGGTTAGCCCAATGATACAGCCGGACTATAACCAACAAATGTGACATGGACCACCAAAAAACAGATCCGGAATGGGTCCAAATGTCGATTGACGGCCGAGTAACGGGACCAGATGCAAGCTGGCAACGTGGCGGAATCGTGCCAGTAGTCCTTCGAGCGAGATCGGGTTTGGCGGTGCGACCGGCATCGCACCGGCTGCCCTTCGAGCGAGATCGGGTTTCCGAGTGAGAAGGGCAGCCGTTGTGGTGCCGGCTCGGCCAGCATAACAGCCGAATTTGTGCCACCCGCAGTATCAGGCCGCGGCCCTGGAATCGACACGGCGCGCGCGCAAGGAATTCGGCAGCGCCTCGGTAATGACGACATCGACGAACTGGCCGATCAGCGAGTGGTCGCCATCGAAATTGACCCAGCGCATGTTTTCGGTGCGGCCGCAGACCTGGCCTGTACCTTTCCTCGACGGCTTTTCGACCAGCAGTCTTTGGGTCGAACCGACCATGGCCCGGCTGATCGCCATGGCCTGCTGGATGATACGGGCCTGCAGGATCTGCAGCCGCTCTTTCTTGATTTCCATCGGCGTGTCGTCCGCGAAATTCGCCGCCGGTGTTCCGGGCCTCGGGCTGTAAACGAAACTGAAGGACAGGTCGAACCCGATCTCTGCGATCAATGTCATGAGCGCTTCGAAATCCCCGTCAGTCTCGCCCGGAAAGCCGACAATGAAATCCGACGATAGAGACAACCCCGGACGGACCTCGCGCAACTTGCGGATTTTCTGCTTGTATTCGATCACCGTATGCCCGCGCTTCATGCGCGCAAGGATACGGTCCGAGCCGTGTTGTACCGGCAGGTGCAAGTAGTTTGCGAGCTTGGGTACCTCGGCATAAGCCTGTATCAGGCTGTCGGTGAATTCCACCGGGTGCGATGTGGTGAAACGGATCCGACCGATGCCGTCGATGGCGGCGACATAGTAGATCAGCGTTGCGAGATCAGCGATCTGTCCGTCGTGCATCCGGCCGCGATAGGCGTTCACATTCTGTCCGAGCAGATTGACTTCGCGCACACCCTGGTCCGCCAGCACTGCGACTTCGGTGATGACGCTATCCAGCGGGCGGCTGACTTCCTCGCCGCGCGTATACGGAACGACGCAAAACGAACAATACTTGCTGCAGCCTTCCATGACCGAAACGAACGCGGTTGGTCCCTCCGCGTGCGGTTTAGGCAGGCAATCAAATTTTTCGATCTCGGGAAAGGATATATCAACGACCGGATGCCCGGTCCTGTTGGCCTGGTCCAGCAGTCCCGGCAGTCGATGCAGGGTCTGTGGGCCGAAGACCATATCGACAAACGGCGCACGCCGGCTGATGCCCTCGCCTTCCTGGCTGGCAACACAGCCGCCAACGCCGATCATCATGCCCGGCCGGCTCTCCTTCAGTGCTCGCCAGCGGCCCAGTTCGGAAAACACTTTCTCCGATGCCTTCTCACGAATTGAGCAGGTGTTCATGAGCAGCAGGTCCGCCTCCTCCGGCACCGGCGTCAGCTCAAAGCCGTGCGACTCGCGAAGCACGTCCGCCATCTTGACCGAGTCGTACTCGTTCATCTGGCAGCCCATGGTCTTGATGTAGAGCTTTTTTGACATGCTGTATCCGGTCGCGCCGACCAGCCTGGATTTGGCCAGCTAGAACGGGATGTCGTCGTCGAAATCGTCGCCCGCGGCGCGGGGCGGCGGACTGCGTTCGCCGGTGTCATTCATCGACGGGGCACCACCGGCGCCGGTTCGGCCACCCAGCATCTGCATCTCATCGGCGACGATTTCGGTCGTGTAACGGTCCTGGCCATCCTTGTCCTGCCATTTCCGGGTGCGCAGCTTGCCTTCGATGTAGACCTGCGAGCCTTTGCGCAGGTACTCCGCGGCAATCTCGGCCAGCCGGCCGAACATGGCAACCTTGTGCCATTCAGTCCGGTCCTTTTGCTCGCCAGTCTGCTTGTCCTTCCAGGACTCGTTGGTCGCGACACTTAAATTGGTGACGGCTGATCCGCTCGGCATGTAGCGGGTTTCCGGATCGTTCCCGAGATTGCCGACGATGATGACTTTGTTTACTCCACGGGCCATTGCGTACTCTCGCTTGTTCTGATGATTTGGCCGGCTGTATCGACACGGGTCGCTTGCTGGCGGGTCTCTGCGGTACAGGGGGAGCCTATTGTAGGGCCTTGAGCCTCAATTGCCAGCCCGATTTCCAGTGCTTTTGGCACGATTAACGGGCCACCTCGCGCTCTGGTGCAGCAACAGCCAAAGCAAGGCAAGCAAGCCGCACGCGAGGAATACACTGCCCGGATCGCCGCCCGACAGGAACCGGCCGCCAAGGAGTCCGCCGGCAAATGCGCCGAGAAACTGTGAGCTGGAAAACACGCCAAAAGAGGCCCCGCGAATCTCTCCGGCCGCAGCGATGGACAGTCGCGCCGGCAGGCCGGCCTCGAGGAAATTGAATCCAGCGAAAAAGACGGCGAGCGCCAGTACCACCGCGGTGGCAGACACACCTATAAGCGCCAACGCGAGTTCTCCGGCAACCAGCAGACCGATGGCCACCGTGAGAGTCCAGGATTTTCCGCCACGCTCATCGGCGATGATAAGAGGCACAGTACCCAACAGGGATGCCAGCAGGGCAAAAACATAGATTTTCCAGTGGCTGATCATCACCAGTTGCAGTTCGTTGTGCAGCAGGAAGGGCAAAGCCACGAAACTCGCAGTCAACAAGGTGTGCAGCGCGAACACATAGGCATCGAGCCGCATGAGGTCCGGCCGGAAGGCCGCCCGGATGCCGACCGATGAGTCGCTGGCCGGAGGCCGTATGCCGCGAGGCAGTGCGAGCAGCAGCAACCCCGCCACACCTGCGAGCGCGGCTGCCAGCCAGAACAACGCACGCACGCTGGTCGCGGCGGCAATCAGGGGCCCGACAACGAGCGCAATCAGAAACGACAGCCCGACGCCGATACCGAAAACCGCCATCGTGCGCGTACGAACCTGCTCACGGGTTGCGTCGGCGAGCAGTGCTCCCAGGGTTGCGGAAACGGCCCCCGCACCCTGTAACAGGCGCCCGGCAATCACACCGTAAATCGTGTCGCTTGCCGCGGCAAAAAGGCTGCCGGCGGCAAAAATTGCCAATCCTCCGAGGATGACGGGGATCCGACCGTAGCGGTCGGACAGTGCGCCGAGTGGAATCTGCAATGCCGCCTGGGTCAGGCCGTAAGCACCCACAGCGAGCCCGATCAGCAGCGGTGTAGCGCCTTTCAGCTCCCCGGCGAACACCGCAAGCACCGGCAGCAATGCAAACAGGCCGAACATGCGGATCATTGCGATCAGTGCGACGACCGCAACGGCGCGCCGCTCATCCGGCAGCATTGCGGCAAGCAATCTGTTCGCGTCCTCATTCATGGCGAATTTCACCGGTCAGAATTATTGTGTGTCGAGGTTTTGCGCCGGGGCGAAGCGGCGGCGTATATTAGCAGGTTGTTCGATGCCCACCCGGATTCCCAATGAAGTCAATCGACATACGCGGCGCAAGGACGCATAACCTCAAGAACCTGAACTTGAGCCTGCCGCGCGACCGGCTGATCGTATTTACCGGCTTGTCCGGGTCCGGAAAATCGTCGCTTGCGTTCGACACCATTTATGCCGAAGGCCAGCGCCGATACGTCGAATCGCTGTCGTCCTACGCGCGCCAGTTCCTCTCGATGATGGAAAAACCGGACGTCGATCACATCGACGGCCTCTCTCCGGCCATTTCCATCCAACAGAAGTCGACTTCACACAATCCCCGGTCCACGGTCGGCACGGTCACCGAGATCCACGATTACCTTCGGCTGTTGTTTGCCCGCGCCGGCATTCCACGGTGCCCGGATCATGGTGTAACCCTCGAAGCGCAGACAATCAGCCAGATGGTCGATCAGGTACTGGCACTCCCGGAAGACAGCAAGCTCATGCTGCTCGCACCTGTCGTTGCGGACCGCAAGGGCGAGCACCTGCAACTCATGCAGGACCTGATGGCACAAGGATTCATCCGCGCGCGCATCAACGGTGAAGTTCATGAGCTCGATGATCCGCCGAAACTCGACCTAAGAAAAAAGCACCGCATAGACGTGATCGTCGACCGGTTCAAGGTACGGAGCGACTTGAAGTTGCGCCTCGCTGAGTCCTTCGAAACGGCGTTGCGCCTCGCCGATGGCGTGGCACGAATTGCATACATGGATGAT
The DNA here is from genome assembly GCA_964465665.1 of uncultured Woeseiaceae bacterium. GTDB lineage: Bacteria > Pseudomonadota > Gammaproteobacteria > Steroidobacterales > Woeseiaceae > JAKEGN01. The sequence continues at coordinate 770 of CAYXKM010000165.1, read as the reverse complement.
CCGGACACCGAGGAACTGGTTTTCTCGGACCGCTTCGCCTGCAATATTTGCGGATACAGCCTGACTGAACTCGAGCCGCGACTGTTTTCGTTCAATAACCCGAGCGGCGCGTGCCAGTCCTGCGACGGGCTCGGCGTCAAGCAGTTCTTCGATCCGGAACGAGTCATCGTCAATCCCGAGCTGTCGCTTGCGGGCGGAGCGATTCGCGGCTGGGACCGCAAGACCACGTACTATTTTCAGATGATTCAGAGTCTCGCGGCACATTACAAATTCGATATCGAGACGCCGTTTCGCGAGCTGCCGGACGAATTGCAAAAGGTTGTCCTTTACGGCAGCGGCAAGGAGAAAGTCGAGTTTCACTACGCGAACTCACGGGGAATGCAGATCCGTCAGCATCACCGTTTCGAAGGTGTATTGCCGAATCTCGATCGCCGTTACCGTGAAACCGAGTCAGGCGCGGTACGTGAAGAGCTGTCGCGTTTCCTCAACAGCCAGCCTTGCCCGGAATGCAATGGTACGAGGCTGAATCGCTCGGCGCGCAATGTTTTCGTTGCCGGCGAGTCATTGCCGCAAATCAGCGGCAAGTCGGTCGGACATGCGCGGGCATTCTTTGAAAACCTGCAGCTCGACGGCTGGCGCGCGACGGTAGCGGACAAGATCGTGAAGGAAATCGGCGCGCGCCTTGGTTTCCTGAGCGATGTCGGACTCGACTATCTGTCTCTCGACCGGAGCGCCGATACTCTGTCCGGCGGCGAGGCGCAACGCATCCG
>CAYXKM010000164.1:0-11363 GCA_964465665.1 uncultured Woeseiaceae bacterium | reverse complement strand
GAGTTTGCACAGGCCATCGGCGAAATTCACAAGATCGCCAGGATGAGGCTCGAATCGATATTCAGGGAGTCGAGTGCAGCATGAGCAACGACGGAAAGAATCCGTTCAGGCAGTGGGTGCGGCTGGAGCAGCCGCGGCTCGGCACACGCGTCGTGTACGCAACCGACGATTTTTTTGCGGACAAATCGCGGCTCATCGAACCTGCAGAACCGACGTTCATACCGGACAAGTACGACGATCACGGCAAATGGATGGACGGATGGGAGAGCCGCCGCAAGCGCACGCCGGGGCACGACTATTGCGTGATTCGCCTCGGCATACCCGGACGCATACGCGGCGTCGACATCGATACCCGGTTCTTCACCGGCAACTATCCACCGCGTGCGTCCATCGAAGCCTGCGTGAGCAACGCGGAAATACCGGAAAACGGCTGGGAACCGTTGCTGCCGGCGGTCGATCTCAAGGGCAACTCGCAACACCTGTTCGACATCGAGTCGGACCAGAGCTGGACCCACCTGAAGCTCAACATTTTCCCGGACGGCGGTGTCGCGCGGCTGCGAATTTACGGCGAGGTCACGCCGGCTTGGAGCCAGTACAGGCGCGACGAGCTCATTGACCTGCTGGCGGTGGAGAACGGCGGCCGCGCCCTGTGCTGCAATGACGAACATTTTGGCAGCATGCACAACCTGAACCTGCCGGGCCGCGGCATCAACATGGGTGACGGATGGGAGACGGCGCGGCGGCGGGTGCCGGGAAACGACTGGGTGATCCTCGCGCTCGGGCATCCCGGCACCGTCGAACGGGTCGAGATCGACACCGCGCATTTCAAAGGCAATTACCCGGACCGCGCGTCATTGCAGGTCGCCAATACCATCACCACCGATCTCGGGGAACTGCAGGCGGAAAGCGTCAACTGGCCGATGTTGCTGCCGCAGACAAAAATCGGAATGGACCAGCAGCATTTTTTCGACAAGGAACTCGCCGATGCCGGGGTCGTCTCGCACCTGCGGCTGTCGATATTCCCGGACGGCGGCGTCAGCCGGCTTCGTATCATCGGCCGGCTGGCGGACAAAGGATCAAACTGATGAGCGCCATCACATTGCGGCCGGTGCCGCTCACGGCGGAGCGGTTCGCGCCTTTCGGCGATGTTGTCGAAGCGGCATCGACGACACAGGCAGCGATGAACGAATTGCGTTTCGAACGATTCGACGATCTCGTGGACGTGAACATCGATGCATCGCGACACGGGCGGGTCGGCGTCAGCATCGTGCGCTGCCGTGTGCCGACGCAACTCCCGTATCGCATCGAAATGGTCGAGCGCCATCCTCTCGGCAGCCAGGCGTTCATCCCGTTGAACCGTTTCGTTTTCGTCGTCGTCGTCGGCCCTGCCGGCGAGTCGATCGAAGCACAGGATTTGCAAGCATTCATCAGCAACGGCCGCCAGGGTATCAACTATCACCGGGGCGTCTGGCACATGCCGCTCATCGCGCTCGAATCCGGCCACGATTTTCTCCTGATCGATCGTGTCGGCGAGGGCGCGAACCTCGAGCAGGTCTTCCTCAGTGACACCGTGACACTGACGCAATGACGGCGCGATGGGCATTCCGGGCATCGATACTGCATTGCGTTGCGGACCCCGGAGAATCCGGCGACAAGGCCGCAGTCGAGTACTTCGACGACGGACTGCTGATCGTTCGCGACGGTTTCATCGAGGAGGCAGGGCCGGCGGAACGCCTCCTGACCGGATTGTCGCCGGACATAATGGTCACGGACTGCCGGGACCAACTGATCGTGCCGGGCCTGATCGACTGCCACGTGCACTACCCGCAGATCGACATGATCGCTTCCTGCGGCGAGCAGTTGCTCGACTGGCTGGAACGTTACGCCTACCCGGCGGAGCGCCGCTTTGCCAGCGCGGAGCACGCGGCCGAAGTCGCCGAATACTTCACCGGAGCGCTGCTGCAGAACGGCACGACCACGGCGCTCGTCTTCGCCACCGTGCACCCGCAATCCGCCGTCGCAATATTCACCGCCGCGGAACGCCACAACATGCGGCTGATCGCCGGCAAAGTGCTGATGGACCGTAACTGCCCGGAAGACCTCCGCGATCCGCCGGGAGGAGGGGCGGAGGAATCGAAGCAACTCATCGACCGCTGGCACGGCCAGGGGCGGCTCTCGTACGCAATCACACCGCGTTTCGCGGTGACCTCGTCCGCTGCACAACTGCAATCGGCAGGACGGCTGGCGGCAGCGCACCCGGATGTGTACGTACACACGCATCTCGCCGAGAACCACTCGGAAATGGAAATGGTCAGCCGGCTGTTCCCGCAGAATCGCGGTTACCTCGATGTGTACGACAGTTTCGGACTGCTGCGCGAACGCGCGGTTTTCGCGCACTGCCTGCACATCGACGATGACGACCAGAGCCTGATGCATCGCAAGGGCGCATCGATTGCGTTTTGTCCCGGGTCGAACCTGTTTCTCGGCAGCGGCCTGTTCGATCTTCGATCCGCCTGCAGGCACGGCATTCGGGTCGGCATCGGCAGCGATGTCGGCGGCGGCCCGAATCTGAACCTTCTGCGGACGCTCGGCGACGCGTACAAAGTGCTGCAGCTGAACGGCCAGTCGCTACCGGGATACCGTGCGCTGTACCTCGCGACCCTCGGCGCCGCGAAAGCCCTGTATCTCGATGACCGGCTCGGCAATTTCGAAAGCGGCAAGGAAGCTGATTTCATAATGCTGGATTCAGCGCCGGTGCCGATCGCCCGGCGCCGCGTCGAGCGCACGAGCAACGTCGCCGAAAAATTCTTTGCGCTGATGATGCTCGGCGACGACCGGGCCGTTACTGCCACTTATCTTATGGGCCGGGAGGCCTGGCGCGCCGGATGATTCAGGTGGCCGAGCATTTCGCGCGCCCGCCGACAAGTTTCTCCACGCGTTCGACGACGGAACGCAACTCTGGTTTGTGCAGGTGCAATTCCTCGATGGAAAGTCCCGACAGTTCGTAAGGCAAAACCAGCCAGTCGCGGGTTTCATGCACGAAGTAGTCCGGTGCGGACACCGTCCGCTCGGCGGGGCGGTACCAGACCGTCGCGGTACGTATGTCGTGCGGCAGGTTTCGGCGCACTTTTTTGGCTAGCTGGCCTTTCACCGCGCGCACGCTCGATCCGGAGCTGTACACGTCATCGACGATCAGCAGCGAATGTTCCGCGCACACCCGTTCGAGCAGGTACTGCAAACCGTGCACGCGGATCTTGTCGGCTTTGTCGACCATCTTCGAATAGTTCGTCAGCCCGGTGTACGAGGTGCGGATGGCTATATGATCGGTGCTGACGCCGAAGTGCTCGAGTCCTTCCTGGACCGCTATGCCCACCGCGCTGCCGCCACGCCAGAGTCCGACCAGGAAGTCCGGCCTGAAGCCGGATGCATATACCGCCGCGGAGAGCCGGAAGGAGTCGAGGAGCAGGTCGTCGGCAGCGATGTAGGTTTTTTTCATTGCTGTTGCTGTAGTATGGCGGACCTCATTATACCGCCATGTCCCATCGGAACCACGCAGGAATCGGTACGGAATGCAAAAGACCGTTCTCACCGCACACGAACTGCTTGCAGACTCCTTTCGCCTCGGGATCAAAGTGCTCGAAAGCGGTTTCGAACCGACGCTCATCATAGCTATCTGGCGCGGCGGCACGCCGGTCGCTATGGCGGTGCAGGAAATCCTTGCCTATTGCGGCGTGGATGCAGATCACATCGCCATCCGCACATCGTCGTATACCGGCGTGGATCAGCGCAGCGAAGTGGCCGTGCACGGCCTCGATTACATCATCAAGAAAGTGACTTACGACGATCGCGTGCTGATCGTCGACGACGTTTTCGACACCGGCAATACTTTTGCCGCGGTGCTGCGCGAACTGGCCAAACGCGCGCGCGGCAATACGCCACAGGATATGCGCATTGCCGCGCCATGGTACAAACCGACACGCAACCAGACCGACCTCGTTCCGGACTATTACCTGCATGAAACCGCGGAATGGCTCGTATTCCCCCACGAACTCGATGCATTGACTCCGGAAGAGATGAAAATATGCCGGCGCGAGCTGCACGACATCGTCTACCCGGCAGCCCGCAGCGCCTGAGTCGACGGCAACGGGCGGAATGAAACGCCTCTGCGTGTACTGCGGTTCCAACATGGGCAATCAGCCGGTATTCGCTGCTGCGGCAAAAGAGCTGGCCATGCTGCTGGCGGCAGCAAAAATCGAGCTGATCTACGGCGGAAGTTCCAACGGCATCATGGGCATACTTGCCGATGCGGTGCTCGAAGCCGGCGGCAGAGTTACCGGCGTCATTCCACGGGCGCTCATGGACAAGGAGGTCGGGCATACCGGGCTCACCGAGTTGCACGTCGTGAGTTCGATGCATGAGCGAAAGTCATTGATGGCGGTGTTGGCCGACGGGTTCGCGGCACTGCCCGGTGGTTACGGCACGCTCGAAGAGATCATCGAGATCCTGACCTGGGGGCAATTGCGCTTTCACTCGAAGCCCTGTGGGTTGCTGAACGTCAACGGATATTTCGATGACCTGCTGCGTTACCTCGATCGTGCGGTCGCCAGCGGATTCCTCCGGCCGCAGCATCGGGCCATGCTGATGGTGGCGGAAAAGCCGGCCGGCTTGCTGCAGCAGTTTTCCAGCTACGTGCCGCCCATTGCCGAAAAATGGACGTAATCGAAGATGTCGCCGCCGGCCATGGGCTTGCGCTGTAGGAGCCTGCATTGCAGGCGACAGCGATTATGATCGTGCGCTGTACGCCGGCGTCACGCCGCCATGCCTTTCTTACTCGGAAATCTTAACTCGCTCGAAAGGCATACCGTCGTGTCGCCGTCTCCCGCCACCCCTGTAGGAGCCTGCATTGCAGGCGACGCGGTCAGCCGCCACCGCGCCGGATGCCGTTCTCGCTTAGAAGAAATGCGCTCAAACGGCATACCGCCACGTTGGCGGCCTTCATCACCGCTGCGCTGCTTACGATCTAACTGTAGGTGCCTGCATTGCAGGCGACAGCGATTATCGTCGTGCGCTGTATGCCGCCGTGCCTCCGCAAACGCGAACGGAGTGGCGCATTGCGTGACGCAGATATCGGGCGATCAGAACAACAAGCGCAACGTTCCCTTGACCGGGTTCCTGAGATTCTTGCCAAACAGCGTGTAACGTATGCCGACGCGTCGGCCGTGCAAGTCGGATCCGACGCAGACGCGTAACGGCGATTCAAATGCCTTTACCGGCGAGTCGACGGGCACAGTGCCGAGATTGCTCGATACCTGCACCGCATCGTCCTTGAGATTCACCGCCGGATATGCTGCCCTTTCCTTCGGGCTTCTATCCACGAATTGCCCGTTGCGCAGTACATGCGGCAGGTTGTTCGCGACATAGAAAGAATTGTGATTCGGCATCACCAGTGTCAGCGAAGCGTCCTCGATAGGTTCGTCGCCCTGGTTGTAGACAACGAGTTGCACCGGGTTCGCATGCTGCTCGAACAGGAAATGCTGGTCGTCGTGTTCATGCCTCGATTTGATCTCGGCCATTTCCTGCAGGAGTGTACTCGGCGAACGTTCCTCGTAGGGATTGTCGGCGCCGAACAGGCGCGCGTGCGTCAGCCTTGCCATGACCGTAGTCGATCCCGTGTTTCGCGAGTTGACGCGGATATCGATGAGTTCCTTGAGTTTCGAGCTGACGATAGCGGACGGCAGCTTCGACAGGTCCGTCGTTCTCAACTTCAGGTCCTTGTGGATGATCTCCCCCGGGAAGCCGACCTCGATCCGGTCGGGTGAAACCGCATCGCGAAACTTTCGCTCGAACATGTCCTGCAACTGGCGGCGACCCATCTTTATCGCTGTATCCTCGACCCGGATGTACGCATCGCCGCGCCGCAGGGTCTCGGACTGGTCGACCCGCATCATGTAGGGTTTGTCCTGGCAATCGGGAATTTCGTACACGCCGATGCGCTTGCCTTCGATGCTCATCGGTTTATAGCGAACGCGGATCGGCGGCTCGACAAAATCGGTGACCAGGGACTGGTACGAGGGCTTGCCGGAAAAATCCTCGGCGGGCACCGAGTGCAGCCGTTTCTTGCCGGTGCCGTCGCAGTCGATGCCGGTAAAGATGTACCGCGGTCCGTCGACGTTGGCATTCGCCATGGCAATGACATCGCGCAGGAAGTAACGGACATCCTTGCCGCCATAGTGGGACTTGCGAAACTGCACGCCCGTGGAGGGGAGTGCAGAGCGCGCGATTTTGGACAGGTGGTTCATCGACCCCATATTTTGAACAAAACTGCCGAGGGGGATCGGAACCAATCTACATTTCTGCAAGCTTGGCGCCGCTTTATGGCGGGGCCCGGTTCAGGGGTGGCTTTGCCGTGTCAGGATTCGGCGGGTCCGGGGTTTACCAGCGAATCCGCCAGCCACCACCTGCGCTGGTGCCGGAGCGTCGGCGCTTTCGCATCCGGTTGTGCAGGGCGGCACGTTTGTCGGCAAGCCATTCCTCGCGCTCGACATACGGATCAAGTCCGTGGTCCTTGCGGCGTTTTTCCTCGGCAATCCGGAAGTTGCAAAACTCTTCGTACGACTCGATTTCGTATTTCAGTTCGCGAATGACCAGCTCGACGTAGATTGCATCGTCGAGAAAACCGATGCCGGGGATATGGTCGGGGATGAGGTCCTCGGGATCGCAGAAGTACACCAGTGCCCCGAGTACGCGCTTGCGCTCCTCCTCGCTCAACTTCCATTCGGCGTCACCGACCATGTTGATGACGACTTCGAGTTTGGACAGCCGTGACGCGATGAAATCGGGCAGATCGCTGGCGCGCGAATCGTCGATCAGCTGCCGTGCCGCAGCTTCGATCTGGCCGTCGCTCTGCGACTTCTTCAACGCCGATTTGGCCTTGTCCACGACGCTCTGGAAGTGTTCGAGATCGTCGTCGCTGAGCGTAAATGTAATATCGAGAGGCATGACTGAGTGTCCTTATAGGTATTGGCTGTCCGGACCAGGCGGCGTTTCGATGCCGGGCCAAAAGCCCGTGAAACAGCACCCGAAGTCGCCCGGTTGCCCCGAAGTGTGGTTTTTCACGTTATCCGGGCGGGCGAACAGCTGGGATTGTATACGGAACGGGCACGATCGGCCATTTCGAATCGGCAGCTTGCGGCGAACCCGGCCTTGCCTTGATGGGGCAGGGGCGCGCCAGCATACTGGCGCGTCTTTTCGAGCAGCAGGCAACGGGCACACGCGTGACATCATCAGCAAGCGATCCTCTCGCCATCATCGCGAGCGCTCTGCCGCAACTGACGGCGAGGGAAGCCGTCGACCTGGTCCGCGAACACTACGCAATCGACGTGATCCGGGCGGAGTCCCTCGTCAGCGAACGCGACCAGAATTTTCGCCTGCGGACCGCGGATGGCCGGCGGCTCGTACTGAAAATCGCGAACTCCGGCGAGGTTCCCAATGTCACCGATTTTCAGGTCAGGGCACTGCAGCACATCGAGGACTACCAGCGCCGGCACGGGACCCGATTCAATGCCCCGCGCATCGTGCCGGCGACCGACAATTCCCCGACGATTACGATCACATCCGAAGGCCAATCGCACATCGTCCGGATCGTGACCTACATTGCGGGCGTCCCTCTCGGGGATTCGGAACCCTCGATTGTTTATTGCCGCAACCTCGGCCGTTATCTCGCCGAACTCGATCTTGCGATGCGCGGCTTCAAGCACCCCGGATCGAACCAGGACCTGCTGTGGGACATGAAGCGGGCTCCGGCCCTGCGGCAGTTGCTGCCGTACATTTCGAATGTCGCATTGCGCGATCGCGTCGATCGCTGCCTGGATCATTTCGAAGCTCAAGTGCTGCCGCGTTTCGATAGCCTGCGATGGCAGGTTATTCACAACGACCTGAATCCGGAAAACGTGCTGCTCGCCGCGGAGGGCAGCCCGGAAGTCGTCGGCATCATCGACTTCGGCGACATGCTGGAAGCGCCGTTGATCGTCGATCTCGCGATTGCCGCATCCTACCTGCGATGGGCGGAGGGGGATCCGCTCACCGGCGTCATGGCGCTGGTCTCGGGTTATCACCCGGTAGTGCGGTTAAAGGAGCCTGAGGTCGATTTGTTGTTCGACCTGATCCGCGCAAGGCTTGCAGCAACGATATCGATCCGTTACTGGCGCATCGGCGAGCGTAGCCCGGACGATCCCTATCTGCAGAAAATCCTGCAGGAGAACTCGGCAGAGAATTTCCTTGCGCGGCTCGATGATTTGCCGCGCGAGAGTGTCAGGCGGCACATTCGCGATGCCTGCGCGTCGCAAGCCGCGACGGCATAAAGTCAGCCGCTGTTATACGGATCGAATCCGCCGTCGGTATCGCCCCGTTTTTTCGATTTCGTTTCGGCGACCGGTTCCTGCTGGCCAAGCATCTTGCGCAGCGCCTGGGTGCTGACCAGCGAGAGTTCGACACCTGGGTCTTCGTTGAGCGGAACCAGGGTGACATCGGCTGGCCGCGTCATCGGCGGCAGGTCTTTCGAACTGTCCAGGATGACCTGCAGGTCCTCGTCCTCGATGATTTCGAAGGTCCCCGATGCCGGGTTACGCACCAGTACGCCGTCGTTGCCGGTTTGCGCCGCCTTTTCGATGGATTTGCGGGCTTTCTGGTCGTTGCTTTTAAGGATGACGCGCAGCGCCTGCGTCGAGACCAGCTCCAGTTCATCGGCGGTATCGACCGGGTCGGTCCAGACCGAGCGGCCGCGGCCGTCCGTCTGGATACGCGGCGGCCGCCGTATCTTGATGGTGGGCTCATGTTCTGACATGGCACAACTTCCGTTACGGGCGATTTGGCCCGTTCGTGACTGTAGGACAGCTCCGGCTTCGTGGCCACCAGAAATGGCCTGAACACGCCGGTCGATCGGAATACCCGCGAGTGTCCGGAGCACCGGTCTCGAAAATGTGGAAAACAGACCAATTACGACATAATACAGCCGCGAAAGCTGCGGAGCAGATCGCAGAATCTGCTTGCCCCCACGGGTAACATCGCTCGTATTCTGTAAAAGACCCTGAAAACACAGCATGTTATGACCGTCGCCGTCGTCCTGCCCGTGATCTTAAGTTTCTGCGCTGGCTGCTACATGCTGCTCGGTGCGCGACTTTTTGGCGGCAAACGGGACGCGGGCAGCGTGCCTCTCGGGCTCACCTGCATCACCATCGGTTTCTGGGTGCTGGGTGGCGCCGTCGAACTCATCGCCACGGACTACGCGGTGTTCTCGATCGGCAGGCTCGGGCATTTCATCGGCACGGCGTTCGTGCCGGTCCTGATCCTCATCTGCTTCCGTGCCTATACCGGTGCGCAGACGCCAATGACCGCGATCGCGGCATTGCTGATCGTGCCGGTCACGTCGATCGTCATCGCTTCCACCAATCAATGGCATGAATTCATGTGGCTGCTGCCGTCCGCAAATGCCGCCGGCCAGTTTCTCACCCGACCGGTAGCCTGGGGCCCGTGGTACCTGTTCGTGCACGCTCCGTACGGTTACACGATGGTACTCGCTGGCGTGCTGACGCTGGTCATGCATTCCCGTGCGGTCGCCCCGATTCATCGCCGCGGCCTGCTGGCGCTGGCCGGCTCCACGTTGGTGCCGATCGTCGCAACCATTGCCTACGACGCCGGGATCGGGCCGACCACGGTCTCCACGATTCCGATCGTGTTTGCGGCGATGCTGCCGGTGTACGCGTGGCTGATCATTGGCGAGCAGATCATCGAGTTCACGCCGCTCGCCTACGAAACCGTATTCCAGAACATGCAGGACCCTGTCGTGGTCGTCGACGATCAGCAAAGGATCATCGGCCTGAATCATGGCGCGGAAGTGATGCTGAAGATTTCCGAGAAAGAAGCATTGCGTTCATCGCTCGACTCCGTGTTCGGCGAGGAAGTGCCGGAAGTGCAGATCGCGCTGGATACCGGCAAGCCGCAGAAGATCATGACCATCACAGGCCGTTTCCTGCATCTGCAGGTGTCGAATATCGCACCCAGCAAGGCAGGCGCCCGCAGCGGCCGCGTGCTGATGTTCCGGGACGTCAGCGATGTCGAGAGAGCGCAACGAGAGGTGAACAGCAGCGAGCGGCTTCTGCGCACGCTCATCGATCATTCGGTAAACGGCATCATCCGCCTTCGCTGGGTAACAGACGATGCCGGCGAACGCGAACTGAAGTGCATTTTCGCCAACGCCGCCGCGGCGCGCTTCCTGCACACCGATAAGGAGAAGATGATCAATCGGACCGCGGCCGATCTCATTACCATGGCGTCGAGCAGCATGGACCCGCGCTCGGGCGAATCGCTGGTGCGCCTGCTGCTCGATGCGGCAGAGCACAGCGAGATCCTCGATACCGAAGCGCTGCTCGATGCGCGGGGTGTCAGCAAGTGGCTGCGCGTCATCGCAGAGCCGGTCGGCGAGGACGTGGCCGTCACTTTCGTCGATGTCACGGATCGCAAGGCGAAGGAAATGCAGATGGAGTCCATCGCCTGGAGCGATCCGCTGACCGGCGTGCTCAATCGCCGTGGTTTCGAACGGGACGCGGCAAACCGGCTGTCCGAGAGCAGCGACGACGCGACCGGCGCGCTGCTGTTCATCGATCTCAACGAATTCAAGCAAATCAACGATAGCTGCGGGCACGAGATCGGCGACCAGTTGCTGGTCATCGCGGCCGAGAGGTTACGCACCAGTCTGCGCTCCTGCGACATCATCGGCCGCCCCGGCGGCGACGAGTTCGTGGCGCTGGTTCCCGATGTCACCGCGAAAGTCGCTGAAACGCTGGCGGGCCGACTCGCCCGTTCGCTGGAAGAGCCCTACCGTATCGGTACCGAGAGCCTGTACTGCGCGGCGAGCATTGGGCTTGCCCTGTACCCGGAAAACGCCAATACCCTGACCGGGCTGTTGCGCGCCGCTGACCAGGCCATGTACCGGGCCAAAGCCCGCTGCCGCGGCATCACCAATATCCGCCAGCGCGACCTGTTGGAAAAGGCGGTGTAACCGAAAAAGGGGTCGAACCACTGCTGTCCCATAATTGAGCTCAGGACAATCACCGGGCTGGTCGTTTGTGGGATTGCTCCCTGCGGTCCGCGTAATTCCCACAAACGACCAGCCCGGTGACTGTCCTGGGAGTCGGCGGAGAGTGCGTGCTCCGGTCGAAACGTTGGTCGCGCTGTTTCAGCACGGCAGTCGGGTTGAGGGCAGTGTACGGTAATAAACCGTACCCGGGGGGGCCAAACGGCACAAGCCACCACCCCCCAGCCCTGCCCCGCTCCATAGCGAAAAAAAACCCGCACCATTTTCGCGG
>CAYXKM010000163.1:0-4104 GCA_964465665.1 uncultured Woeseiaceae bacterium | reverse complement strand
GCCCGGATTTCAGTTCCGCAAAAAACCACGTGCGCTCCCGGATGATCAGATTGCCTGCAAATTCGCTGCAAGCGATCAGCTTTACAAGATTCGCTGCATGTGCAGTGTCATGACCGATCTCGTGGCAGGGTACGGTCTCTGCTGTCAGTCGCTCGAGCCATCGTGTTGAAGGCTCGATCAGCACCGGAGGCAATCGATGAATTTCGTTAAGTAGATCGCGGTCATGAGCCGATGTCATGTAGGCAAGTCTACTGCTTAATTGCGGTGAAAGATGCGCCGACTATGCTCCCCGCAACATCGCCACCAGATCAGGCATTCGACACATGGGTATTGCCGGCGAACCCGGCCAGCACTTCTTCGAATGCCTGTGGTTTTCCGACCGCATGCCCTTGCGCAAAGTCGACACCGAGTTTCGCCACGAGAGCCCTGGTCTTTTTGTTCTCCACATACTCGGCGACTGTTTCCAGACCCATCACCTTGGCAACCTGTGTGATTGCCGCAACCATCGACTCGGAAATGCGATTTTCGGTGATATCACGTACGAAGCTGCCATCGATTTTGAGCGTGTCGACGTGAAAATTCTTGAGGTAGGCGAACGAACTCAACCCTGCACCGAAATCATCGAGCGAAAACTTGCAGCCTTTCTGGCGCAGTGCGTCGATGAAAGACTGGGCTTTTGACCGGTTCGATACAGCTGCGGATTCCGTAACTTCAAAGCACAACGATGCCGCCGGCACACCACTGCCTTCAAGTTCATCCTCGATGAATTCCAGGATGTCGTCGTCTCCAAGGGATTGCCCGGACAGGTTCACCGAAAAGATCGCTCCGGTCTCCTTCAGGAAATCGGCGAAAGGCGCCAGTCTGCGGAGGGACGTTGAGACTACCCAGCGATCGATCTGAGGCATTAACTGATATCGCTCTGCCGCAGAGAAGAATGCCTTGGACGAAATCCTGTTGCCGCTGCTGTCCTTCATTCTCAGCAATATTTCGAATCTCTTCAGCTCGTCCTTACCCGTCAGTGACACGATCTGTTGCGCCTGGAGCTCGAACCCGTCAGCATCAAGCGTTTGCTGTATCTGCGACACAAGATGCATGTCGTCGTACCGACGTATGATGCTCTGGTTATCCTGATCGTAGATTTCAACTCGATCGCGACCGTGATCCTTTGCGGAGTCACAGGCAATGCGGGACGTGGTCAAGGCGTTGCCCGCGTCCCCGGCACGCACGTCAAAACCGGCGATGCCGATACTGACTGTGACTTGCAGGGATTTGTCGCCCTGCAGGTATCGCAGTTTGTCTCCACCCTTGCGAATCCGGGTCGTCAGTTCGAGTGCATCGTCTATCGTGCTGTGCGTCAACAGGATGGCGAAGTCGTCGCCGGTCAGGCGCGTAGCAACGGCATTCTTTGGCAACGCTTCCTCGAGCAACTGTGAGAATCGTATGATGACCTCGTCGCCAGCCGACTGGCCAAAAGTGTCGTTCACCAGCTGCAGATTATCCAGGTCGAAGTAGAGGATCTGGTGGGAGTCTTCTGCGTCCGCCAATGCCTTTGCCGATTCATGCAACTGCGCTTCGAAGCCAGAGCGATTCATCAGGCCGGTCATGGCATCAAAAGACTGCTCGATCACGTACTCGACTTTGCGAACGATGTGCGACATGAAGCGCACGCTGGCTGGGTCAAATGGGGAGTTGTCGATCCTGGCAAGTTGCGCGACGACACCTTCAAGATTTCCGGATCGGTCCGTCAGCGGACAAACCATGGCCTGAAAACCGCGGTCGTTGACGTTTTCTGAACCGTCGACTGCCGGGATTTCAAAGATCACCGGGCCGCGCTGACCTTCGAGCTGCGGAAACAGTGCCTCAATGATGTAGCGATCCATGGCTTTTCGATTGACGTTCTTCCAGCTTGAATGTGTAGCACTGATACGAATTCTTTTTCCGGGAAGCAGCAGTACGCTATAAGCGATGCCGAGAAATCGGCCACTTTGGCCTATGAGTTGCGCCAACCCCGCATGGCTGCGAGAGGTTCCGTGAATTTTTTCGTCGACTTTGTAGACGAGTTGCAGTTCATCCGCGGCTTCCTGCGCCTTCATTTCCGCGAGCCCAAGCTGCTCACTGAGGCGAAGGTTCTCACCGATCATCGAGACTGCCGGCTGCAATATGCTTTGCAGCAGACTCGGGTTGAACCAGGATGACTTGCCCGCATTCTTTGAGAACACGACAACCAGCAATCCCATGGCTGCCCCGCTGTCGCTGCCGACCGGCAATACCAGGAGCGTGCGGCCGGAGGTCAGGGTACGACGCAGCATGCTGGATTCCGGATCCTTGCCCGCGACAATCTCTGCGGGCAGTTCGCCGATGTAGGAATCGACCTCATGATCGTCGGCGCCGTCGCTGCTCCAGACGCAAGCGCGGTCAAGCCCGTAGAAACAGAAACAATGGGCACGGGGAACCAGGGATTGCAAAAGGCCTTTGGCGGCGCCAATGTTTCTTCGGTTGACGATGCTGTGAAGTTCCGCGGCCATACGATCCAATTTCGCTCCGGAATCCGTCCCGGCAGGCGCCTGGTGATGCGGAATCCAGCGCACAATGCCACGGAGTGGGCGCAATGGCTGTGACTTAAGTCTCAGCAACGGCGAGTTGGCGGCAAGTTTTCCTTTCCGGTCAGCTAATTAGGTCGCCATCGAGCCCCTGTAACCAGCGTCACTTGCCGAGCGACGCGAGCCACTCATCGTCCGAACCCTCATTGATTCCTTCGAACAACGGCGTACTCAGATATCGCTCACCGGTATCCGGCAACATTGCCAGGATGACCGAGCCTCTCCGCGCTTTCTCTGAGACGGTCAGTGCGGCAGCGAGTGTTGCGCCGGATGAAATGCCGACGAAAATTCCCTCTTCGGCAGCCAGACGCCGGGCGATTTCGATGGCCCGCGCGTCCGTGACCGGAACAAGTTCGTCATAGATATCGCGATTGAGAACTTCAGGAATGAAGTCGGGGGTCCAGCCCTGGATCTTGTGCGGGTGCCACTCGCAGCCTGCCAGCAGCGATGCCCCTGCCGGTTCGGTCGCGACGATCGTGATATTCGGCCGCGCCGACTTGAGAACCTCGCCGGCGCCGGTCATCGTGCCACCGGTGCCGTAACCGGTAACCCAGTAATCCAGTTTCCTGCCGGCAAAATCCGAAAGGATTTCCGGCCCTGTGGTCTGACGGTGATACTCGGGGTTTGCCGGGTTTTCGAACTGACGGGCGAGAAACCACCCGTACTTTTTCGACAATTCTTCCGCCCTGCGTACCATGCCCGAGCCACGTTCGGCAGCCGGCGTGAGTATCACTTTCGCGCCGAGCCCGCGCATGATCTTTCTTCTCTCGACCGAAAATGATTCGGCCATTGTCGCAACAAACGGGTACCCCTTTGCGGCACATACCATGGCTAGCGCAATTCCCGTATTTCCGGATGTCGCCTCGACAACCGTCTGACCCGGTTTGAGCAGCCCGCGTTGCTCGGCATCGTTGACAATGGCAAAAGCAAGGCGGTCCTTGACCGATGCCATCGGGTTAAACGATTCCACCTTGACAAACATCTCAACGTTGTCAGGCGCAATTCGGTTCAGACGGACAATGGGGGTGCGGCCAATGGTCTGCAGAATGTTGTCATAGATCATGAATCCCGGCTCCAAGTTATACGTTTTCGGCATATGCAACCGGCGTTGCGCGTCTGGAGATTTTCTCTTACGCACATTGTTGATTACCAGACTGCAACCAATTGCACCGATGCCCGCATCGTCACCAGAGCCCTGGAGAAAATAATGTCACAACGACGTTTCTGGCTTTCGGCGTGGGCGGTCGGGGCAAATGACGGGGGCATATTACAGCAACCTGCGACCGCCGATGGCTGAAGACCCATGATCAATGGTTTCAGAGGATATTTCCCGTGGTTATAAGTCTCGTTTTTGCAACGGAACCGGGCGGCCATTTCTTAGCCAAAGCACCGTATGGCACATATTTCGTGGCCTCACTGCAACGTTTGTCAAAAACGGCTGTCTACGGGTCAAGCCGGACTTACCTGACGTTAGTACCCGGATGAAACTACAACAACTCAAGTA
>CAYXKM010000162.1:0-5123 GCA_964465665.1 uncultured Woeseiaceae bacterium | reverse complement strand
CTGGTGAAAAACGGCGATGCCGGTCAGCCGGATCCGGATCTGACCAAAGCGATCCTGGCAGAAGCGCTGAAGAAAGGAGTGATCCTCCTGTCCTGTGGCGCAAGAGGCAACGTAATCCGTTTCCTGCCGGCGCTCGTCATCAGCGACAAGTTGCTCGACGAAGCCCTGTCTCTGGTACGCGAAGCGATCATTGGCTTGAGCAGCACACTGCGCAAGGCAAGCTGAGCTTTATCCCGGTTCCGACCAGGGTTGCTGCGGCAAGCGCTGCGGATTACAGCCTATTCCCGCGGCCGACGTTCACCCAGCCAGCCCTTGAGCCGGAAAAAAAGCAATAAACCAGCGGCAATGCTTGCCATCAACAGCAAGGACATCAGGTAACCGAAGCCCCAGCCCAGTTCCGGCATGTTCCACGGGGACGCCGAACGATCGAAGTTCATGCCGTAAACGCTTGCAACAAAACTGAGCGGCATGAATATGGTGGCTATGATCGTCAGGACTTTCATGATTTCGTTGAGTTTTGCGCTCACGCTCGAGATATAGACGTCAACCAGTCCGGAGGCAATTTCCCGATACGTTTCGACGATGTCCATCAGGTTGATCGTGTGGTCGTAAATGTCGCGAAAGTAAATCCGCGTCTCATCCGCAATCATCGGGTTCTCATCGCGGATAATGGCATTGAGCATCTCGCGGTGCGGCCAGATTGCGCGTCGGATCGTAAGAAGACCGCGCTTCATGTCATGAAGGGTAGCGATCTGCTGCGAGTCCGGCGATGTCACCACCTTTTCTTCGATATATTCGAGCGATTCACCGTAGCGTTCCAGCACCGGGAAGAACTGGTCCACGATCGCATCCAGCAGTGCGTAAAAAAGGTAATCTGCTTTGGTCGTGCGTAACCTCCCTTTGCCCTGGCGCAGCCTCTCCCGCAGCGGGCCGAAGCAATCTCCCGGCGTTTCCTGAAACGACAGCACGAAATCCTTGCCGAGAAACAGTGCAATCTGCTCTGTAACGATGTCCGGGCCCGGCGAGAACAAATGGCTGACCAGGAAGACGTGGTCTTCGTACTCCTCGACCTTGGGCCTGTGGTGCAGGTTCATCAGGTCTTCCATCGCAAGCGGATGCAGGCCGAAAATATCGCCGATGTGACGTATCAGTTCGACATCGCCACGGCCCGAGACATTGACCCAGGTGATCGGCTGCTCGCTGCGGGTGCGCCGGATGTCCTCCAGTGTGGCGGCTGGCATTTCGACGAAATCCGTTGGCCCGTAAGCAATGATCTCTATCGACGGATACGGTGAGCCGGCGGGTGCGATCAGCGTCCCCGGTGCATCGCCCGGCCTGGTTTGTTTCCTGATCCGGGTACTTCGTCGTTTGTTAGCCAGAAAAATCTCCGGATTGATGAGTGTGCTTAAGCAGCTGACGGCTTCGTGCCCGCTGGTTCATCCTTGTTCTCCGCACCCCGCCAGACGAACGGCTTGCACGATCCGGGCGGGCGCATTGTTCTTGGGATCACTGGCGAGGCGAAATTGTAGCGCCGATGTGTGATGCCGATCAGCACAATTTTTTCTGTCTGTCGTCACGGTACCCGGCATCGGCGGGCCCTGCGCACAATCTAGGTTCCGCCGTCGACCGCGACGATAGCTCCGGAGCCGATCAATTCGCTGATTTCCTCGGCGCCGAAGCCGGCCGACTGCAGGACTTCACGGCTGTGTGTGCCGGGCGGGACGCCAGGGCGCGGCCGTGCCGCCGGGGTGCGATCGAAACGCGGCGCCGGCGCTGCTTGCAGTTGACCGCCGACCGCAACGAATGCCTGCCTTGCGCGGTTGTGTTCGTGCGCGGGTGCTTCCGTCAGCGTCAGCACCGGTGCAAAACAGGCATCGCTGCCTTCGAGAATCTCACACCACTCATCGCGTGTTTTGGTTTTGAACACATCCGCCAGTTCGGTTTTGAGTTCCGCCCAGTGGCGGCGAGTAGCGCCGTTGCATTGCATGTCAAATACACCAGGCGCAAATCGCCGGCGATCGAGCCCGCATCGCTCGATCAGCAAATCGTAGAATTGCGGTTCTATGGCAGCGATTGATACGTACTTGCCGTCCTGCGTCTCATAAGTGTCGTAGAAATGCGCGGCGCCGCCGAGAAAACTCGAACCGGTGTCATCCGAGTGCAGGCCCATGGCCTGAAATCCGTGAAACATGGCCATCAACGTGTTGGCGCCGTCGACCATTGCCGCATCGACGACCTGTCCGTGGCCGGTGCGTTGCGCTTCGATCAGTGCGCAAACCATGCCGAAAGCCAGCAACATGCCGCCGCCTCCGAAGTCACCGACGAGGTTGAGCGGCGGCACGGGTTTTTGTCCCGTGCGGCCGATCAGGTGCAATGCGCCGCTCAGTGCGATGTAGTTGAGGTCGTGACCTGCGGCATCTGCCAGCGGGCCGTCCTGCCCCCAGCCGGTAACTCGGCCGTAAACCAGCTTTTTGTTTCGTGCGCGACAGGACTCCGGACCGAGCCCGAGGCGTTCCGCGACGCCGGGCCGAAAGGCCTCAAAAAGGCCGTCGGCCGTCTCGAGCAAACGCAGGACAGCCTCGATGGCGCGCGGATTCTTGAGGTCGCAGGCGACGGACTTGCGGTTGCGTAACAGCGGGTCGAGCGCATGGTTGCGGCCGGGACCGGGGCGTTCGATGCGTATGACCTCGGCGCCCATGTCGGCGAGCATCATGCCGCAGAAAGGACCCGCGCCGAGTCCTGCGAGTTCGATGATTTTCGTACCGTGCAAGGGCCCCATCGATACGCTCCGCCGAGTCAGTCCGTCGTAACCTCAAGCTTTACAGAATTGCGGCGTCGATACGCGCTGTGTGGACCTGGGTGGTGTCTGCCGAAACATCGGTCCAGGCGATGACGAGACCGGAACCGTCGCGCAACATCTGTGGAAATCCCGCCGATCGGCTGGCACCCGTCGTCGCAACGACCTGCACCGGACCGAGTTGTCCGGATGCCGATACCTGTCGCAGGCAGATTTCTCCGGTGGTATCGGCGCCCTGACGCAACCAGCTGACGATGGCCGAGCCGTCATCCAGCAATTCGATATCGGTCCGGCCGATCGGCTTGTCGACATCGACATCGATCGGATTGCCGAATGTCCTGCCATCGTCGGACGACCAGGCCATGTGGAGCTGCGAATCGTCGTCCGCTGCGGTGAACCACGAGACCGCTATCGTATTGCCATTGCTTGCGATAGCCGGCCCATTGACCGGGCAGGCATTGATCTTCCAGCCGTCGTCGCCGACCGCGGTGTTCGCTTGCCACCGGCCATCGATTGCGCGCACCACGTGGATGTCCCGAATCTCGGTGTCACTCCGGTTACGGTAAACGGCAACGGGACCGTCCTTGCCGGTTGTGACATCGGTCTGGCAGCAATCGCACACCAGTTCATCGACGAGTTGGGAATTGCTTATTGCACCGTCATTGCCGATCGATGCAGAGCGCAGGGTCATGCCGCCGTGGCTGTCGCCGAGACCGTGGCCCGCCATGTTGCGACCGTCCAGCCACAGGGCGCCGATCGCGCCGTGCCAGGGAAACAGGGACACAAAGCCGTGCTCGGTCGCCGTGCCGTCGTCGTGCGGAGTCACGGGTACGCTCCAGGTTCGGCCGGCGTCATTCGAGACGGCGACAGCAATGTTATAGGAGTAGACGCCGCCCGGTGTTTTCACCAGCCAGTGCGCCGCCCAAAGCGTGTCGTTGATCGGCTCGACCGATGGAAAATCCGCCCAGTTGACGAACCAGTTGTCACCGCTGGCGACGGTGACCGGTGATTCCCAGGCGTCATCGTTGAGCGTTGCAACCCGCAATGCCATTCGCTCCTCGTCCGGCTCCAGCCAGCTCATGACGACATCGCCGGCCACAGTGCGTGCAAGGTGCGGCACCGAGCTTCCGGCGCCCGCTATCGCGGGCAGCTTCCGAACCGACGATGCCTGCGATGACGGGGCGTCACCGCAGGACGCGACAAACGGAGCGAGGAGCAGTACTAGCGGCAGTAAATCTCGGTGCATGGCGTATCCTTTGCCTGCTGTCAGTCAACATTCTTCCCGACAGTGTACTGCATCGACAACGGCCCCGGAGAACCGGAAAAAGGAAAAAGGTGCCGGATTTATTTAAAAAGGTGCCGGATTTATTTTTGCATTGCAAAAATAAATCCGGCACTTTTGGTGGACCGACACAACGGCATAGGGGTAAATTCGCATACAGGCTATGCTTTTTCACCGCCACACTGCTTGCATCCGCAGATTGTCCTGGAGCTTGTACATACCGATGAATCACACATACAAAGAAAAACTCGTTGACGGTACGGTCGTGCATGTGCGGCCGATCAACCGGGATGACGTCGAACGCGAAAGGGAGTTCGTCGAGGGACTGTCCCCGGAGACGAAGCATTATCGTTTTCTCGGCGGCATCGGACATCTGAGCGAGAGCCAGGTGCTGAGGTTTTGCGACATCGATCTGTTGCACGAGATGGCATTCGTGGCGCTGGTCAAGAGCAAGTCCGGCGACAAGCAGGTCGGTGTTGCGCGATACGTTGCCGATCCGAAAAATCAGGAAGCGGAGGTTGCCATAACCGTTGCGGACCCGTACGCGGGCAAGGGGCTCGACCGGATCCTCCTGGATCACCTGATCAAATATGCCCGCAACTTCGGCGTGAACCGGCTGTTTTCTGTCGAACTCGCCGAAAATGCCGGCATGAAAAAGCTCATGCAGCAATCGGGTTTTCGTTCCGCGCGGGATCCCGACGATGCGACCCAGGTCATCTACTCACTGGAGTTGTCAAAACAGGACTGAGCCGGTCACAGCTCGTCGCGGCGACGTAATTTCTCGCGCAACAGGTGCAGTTCATCGAGCAGATCGAGTGCGAGCGCAGCCCCGGCGACATTGAGGCCAAGGTCTTGTTGCAACCGTAAAGCGCGCTTTGCGCGCTGCAGGCTGTCGCCGGAGAATCGCCAGAGACTCCTGCCGGCGCCGGACGGTTCCAGAACCCCACCCTCGACCAGCAGCACGATATCGTCGCTCCCGGCGCCGCATGCCTCGCATAACTCGGTCAGTGACAGCTCAATATCGATCTCGAGGATCTCGGCGGA
>CAYXKM010000161.1:0-2623 GCA_964465665.1 uncultured Woeseiaceae bacterium | reverse complement strand
GCCTGCGACGCGCAGGCGAGACTTGCAACTCCTCGCGTCAATTAGCCCTATCGCGCTCGCGATGTCCTGACGAGAAATGGCGGAACTCCGGGTTTTGTCGCCAGTTGCCCTGCCATCTGCAACGGCAGCATCTCCTGCGTGTCATCGACGTAACGCATGACGTCGCCATAGAGACGAACCATCATGGCGGCGCATTCGCAAGCTTCATCGACGGACATTTTTCGGACGGACGCGCAGATCGGCCCTTCCCCGTTGATCGGTTCGACGCGGGAAATGCGCTCGCGCAATTCCGACAATGACTGCGCCAGGTTCAGCGGCAAATCGTCAACGTCGATGGTTGCGAGATGCTCCTCGCAGGCCAGCAACAGTCGTTGTTTGATATTGCCGTGGCCAGCGAGCGCGGTCACTGCAGCGAAAAGGCTTTCGACGTGGTTGGACATTTCCACTCCGGCGTTTCTTATTGTTTGTCACGCCGCTTTTATTTCTTCTCAGCGGCTTCGTACGCTTTCCGAGTCGGTCGCCTCCTGCAACCTGCGGCTGAACCGCCTGGATCTCCCTATCTACTCTTTAGGCCTTTCAAGCACCTGCGTCGAATTCTTATAGCAGATGTTCGGAATAATTGGCAAGAGCCGGGCCGGCCGGGCACGTTTCAGGGTCAGCCCGGGGTCGCCTTGCTGAACTCGATAGTCCAGCTCTCCTCGTCCAGTTGCCGCTCCTCGCGAAACAGGGGCCTTTCCTGCCCGGTAGCCCAGCCGGACGCCAGGGTCTCCGCCATCAGGTATTCCCTGTATTCGGCAAGGGCGGCGGTTACTCCGCCCGAACCGCTGATGCCGAGCAGGATCCGGTCGGAGACCTCGAGTCCCGCCTGTTTGCGCGCGTCCTGGACGGTGCGAATCATTTCGCGCGCGAGCCCTTCCCGGACCAGCCCCTCCGTCTGGGTGGTCTCCAGGGCCGTCAGGTAACCGGCATCCTCTGCGCAGGCGAAACCCTCGGCAGAGCTGGTTTCGATCAGCACATCCTCGCCGGTCAGGGAGATCCGTTCCCCGTCCACAACAAGCTCGAACGGCTCTCCTCGTGCTGCGGCGCCGGCGATGGCCGCCCCGTCGGCCTGCTCGAGGGCCTGGCGGATTGCCGGGATGCGCTTGCCATAGAGCTTGCCGAGTCGCGGCAGGTGGGGCTTGATTCGGTAGGTCACCAGCCCGGCGTCGCGTGCGATGAACTCAATGTCCTTGACGTTCAGCTCTTCGAGTATCTGCTCCCGGTGCCCGGACAGCGCCCGGGCGGCCTCGTCGCTTGGCGCGCGTACCAGCATGCGCAACAGCGGCTGGCGTGTTCGCACGCCGCATTGCCCTCGTGCCGCGCGCGCAAGGCCGACTACTTTCTGCACCACGCCGATGTCGAAGAGCAACCGGTCGTCGTCACGACTGGCGTCCGCCTTCGGCCAGTCGCTCATGTGCACGCTGATCGGCGCGCTGGCATCGACGCCGCGAACGAGATTCTGGTAAACGTTTTCCGCGAGAAACGGCACGAACGGCGCCATCAGCCGGTGCAGTGCGTCCAGGCATTCGTAAAGTGTCAGGTAGGCCGCGCGCTTGTCCTGAGGATCCGTGGATTTCCAGAAGCGGCGGCGATTCCGCCGTACGTACCAGTTGCTCAGCTGATCGACGAAAGATTCGATCGCATCGCCGGCGGCCTTGGCGTCGAAATCGTCCATGGCTTCCGTGCAGACACGAATGGTGCGATTCAACAATGCCATGGCCCAGCGATCGATCTCCGGCCTGTCCTTCACCGGCAGCGGCGTAGTCAAATCGACGTCGTCGAGGCGGGCATACAGCACGAAAAAGGCGTACGTATTCCAGAACGTATTGATGAATGAGCTCGCTACATCGGCAACGATTTCGACGGAAATGCGTTTCTGCACCTCGGGCGAAAGCCGCGCGAGGAAATACCAGCGCAGCGCATCGGCGCCGACCGTATCGAAGACGTCGTAGGGATTGACGATATTGCCGATCGACTTGGACATCTTCTTGCCGTCCTTGTCGACGATATGGCTCAGGCAGATGCAGTTGCGAAAAGCCACGCTGTCAGATACCAGCGTCGAGATCGCGTGCAGCGTGTAAAACCAGCCGCGCGTCTGGTCGATGGCTTCGCAGATGTAGTCCGCCGGAAAGTGACTTTCAAATGCCTTTTGGTTTTCGAACGGGTAATGCCACTGTGCGTACGACATGGCACCGGAGTCGAACCAGCAATCGATCACTTCGGGTACCCGGCGCCAGGTCTTGCCGTCCTTTTCGAAAGTTATGCTGTCGATGGCCGGACGGTGCAGGTCGAGGTCGCTCAATGACCTGCCAGTCAGTGCTTCCAGTTCCGCAACTGCTCCGATGCAGATGTAGTGTTCCTCGCCATCCGTCCACACCGGCAGCGGCGTGCCCCAGAATCGCTCCCGGGACAGCGCCCAGTCGACGTTGTTTTCCAGCCAGTTGCCGAATCGTCCGTCGCGGATATGCTCCGGCACCCATTTGATGGTCTTGTTCAGCTCGACCATGCGATCGCGGAAATTCGAGGTGCGGATGTACCAGGCGTTCTTGGCGTAGTAGATGATCGGGTCGCCGGTGCGCCAGCC